>CAJFOH010000163.1 GCA_904395845.1 uncultured Lachnospiraceae bacterium | reverse complement strand
TTTCAACTTTTTTCTTTCTTATACAATTTGTAGTATCACATAAAATTGTATTTGAATTGTTGTTATTGTGTGTTGCTTTTCCTTAGTGACAAAAGGTAGTATATCCTAAACCAAACCATTTGTCAACTACTTTTTCAAACTTTTTTAGCCAGTATAAAAAATTATATCAATGGATACACTAATACTCTATATAACATATACAGAAATAATTGTTACCACACCACACTTGGCTTTGATATTAAATATAACAAGTATTTTCTCTATATGCGTATGGAACGATTGTAAATCAAATTATTGTATAAAAATGCTAACCTTCCTAATTCATAAAAACAGCCTTTCTCAATTCTATATAGAACAATCGTAAAACCAATTATGATTCAAAAAAGTTATATTTCTTAATCCATAAGTACAACTCTTTTACTATAGGCTCTAATCCCCTCCCCATATCTGTTAAAGAATATTCTACTTTAGGTGGTATTTGTTTGTATTCTTTTCTACTAATTAGGTTATCTTTCTCCAAATTCTTCAATTGACTGGTTAACATTTTATGAGTTATTGGAGCTAATAACTTTTTTAATTCTCCATATCTCACTACCTCATATAACGCAAGCATATAGATAATTCGTAACTTCCATTTTCCTCCCACCATATCTATTACACGTTCAAAATCCTCATACCCAAATTCGTGAAGATAACAATTTTCTTTCCCCATGTTCATACTCTCCTTTTTGTAAGTATCACACAAAAAAGTGCCTTCTTTTCAATAATACTGTATCGCATTATTATTGTAATTACAATACAAATTATCTATTAGGAGGAATATTATGATTCTTTTAATTAACGCAAGTCCTAGAAAACATGGAACAACTGCTACAATATTACACTACATCTCCCACCAACTTAACACTCAAAATATAACTACAAAACTGGTTCATGTTGCTGATTTAAACTTACAATATTGTGTGGGATGTTTTCAATGCTACCAAACAGGAAATTGTATTTATAATGATGATATTGAAGCATTATCTTACCAGATATTAAAATCTGACGGAGTTGTAATAGGCTCACCTACCTACGCAAGCAATATTTCTGGACAATTAAAAACAATTATTGACAGAGGACATTTTATAATGGAGCAACTACTTTATAATAAATATTCTATGAGTGTTATTACATACGAAAATTATGGTGGAAAAACTGCATCCATCATATTAAAACGTTTGCTTTGTTATTCTGGCTCATATGTTGCTGCCTCTTTAGTCATAAAAAACACTTGTTCTAGGAATCCATTAGATGATCCCCACATTAAAAACTGTATTTTAAAAAAGACACAAAAATTTTCACAACATATAGTTAAGAAAAGGAGGTTTCCTTTCCAATCTCTAAAGCATTTTCTCATTTTTAATTTTGGAATTGTTCCTTTTGTTAGAAAAAAAGGTTCTAGTTATTCTGGAATAGTAAATGCTTGGAATAAAAAAAGGGAAGTTTGACACTTTGTGTCACTTCCCACTTCTACATAACCTCTTTCATAGGTTTTTCAAATATTTCATCTATACATTTATGATAGTTCCAATGTATTAATAAACACTCTATCTATCATTAACACATAACGATAATCTGATCTGGACTTGTTTGAGGTGGAATACTTCTCGTTGTATTTCTATATACAACAATTAGATTTCTATTTCCTGGGCTACCACGGAATGGCTGACCATTTTCTAGAAAAATTGGTGTACTTTCATCTACATTTAACTTTAATGCTCTGTCCCTACTTACTAACACCCAATTAAACCAGTCTACTTTTACAAATTGGCCTGGCACTACTGGCGCAACTACAACTGCTTGATATTGTGGTGGATATATAAGAGGTACAGGTACATTGGTATCATAAAAGATTTCCACTTCCATTCCTTCATATATTGGTGTATTGTCTACAAAATAGGTGTGTCTATCCACAATAAAGTTAATTATTTGACCTTCACTTGTTTGCATGGTGTATCTCATTGTGCAACCTCTGCCCATTTCTTCGGCAATCTCTGTAATTACTCCTTGATAAGAGGCATATTTAGATGCCATCATTCCTGATTGTTCTGCCATCATTTTCTCCTTACTTCTTTTTTTGTAGTATATGTACCTTCGTTTTAGAAAGATACTCTATTCGTATCATTTCTATCTATTTTTTATATATCTTCTTAATAGAAAGTTTTATGAAAAAGTTCTTTCATAATAAACAGTTTGCTAACATTCATTATATCTATTCATTAGAGAAAATACAACTTTTATTAAAAACAAAACATCCCATGCACTACACCTTTGTAGACACAGGATGTTCCATTATTATAAAAATATTAAAATATCTTATATTTACAATATTTTTAATCCTTACTTTTCTATTAGAAACAAACTATATAATAGAACTTTTTTCCGTTACGATTGCATGATACGTCTTGTTTTTTTACAACACTTTGGATAAAAATGCCTTTGTTCGTTCATGCTTTGGATTTGTGAAAATGTTCTCTGGTGTTTCGTCTTCCACTACTACACCGCCATCCATAAATAAAACACGATGTGCCACTTCTCTTGCAAATCCCATTTCATGAGTAACAACTACCATTGTCATTCCTTCTTCTGCTAGCTGTTTCATTACCTCTAACACTTCCCCTACCATTTCTGGATCTAAGGCTGAGGTTGGCTCGTCAAATAATAGTACATTTGGACTTAATGCTAAGGATCTTGCTATGGCTACACGTTGCTTTTGTCCACCTGAAAGTTGACTTGGATAGCTATTTGCCTTATCGCCTACTCCTACTCGTTGCAACAATTCCATGGCTTTTTTCTCTGCTTCTTCTTTTGTCATTAATTTGTGCTTAATTGGAGCTAATGTTACATTTTCTAAAATAGTTAAATGTGGAAATAAATTGAATTGTTGAAATACCATTCCTACATCACGTCGCATACGGTTAATATCGGTTTTACTATCCATAATATCAAAACCATCTACAACAATTTCTCCTTTTGTTGCTTCTTCCAACTTATTTAAACAACGTAAAAATGTACTTTTCCCTGAACCAGATGGTCCAATTACAACAACACACTCTCCTTTTTTAATATGTGCATTTACGCCTTTTAACACTTCAAGCTTTCCATAGGTTTTATGTAAATCTTTAACGAATATCACTTTGACGCAACCTCCTTTCAAATACATTCAAGCCTTTTGTTAGTAACTTCACCAAGCAATAATAAATAATAGCAATGGCAATTAATGGTAAAAATGTTTCATAAGTTCTTGAAATAATAAAGTCTGCCGCTTTTGTTAAATCTTGAATTGCTACATAACCAACAATAGCTGTTTCTTTAATCAGTGTAATAAATTCATTCCCAAGTGCTGGTAAAATGTTTTTTATGGCTTGTGGAAGAATAATATATCGCATTGTTTCTGCGTAGGAAAATCCTAGGGAACGACCACCTTCCATTTGACCTTTATCAACTGCAAGAATACCTGCACGAATAATTTCTGCTACATAAGCTGCACTATTAATTCCAAAGGTTAAAATTGCTGCAACCATTCCCATTTTACTTTGGAATACAACCATATACATAATTAACAACTGAACAATGGCAGGCGTTCCTCGAATAATATCAATATAGATACTTGCTAATCTTGACCATAGTGTCTTTTTTCCCTTTTGAACTTCAGTCATCTTCATTAAGGCAAGTAACAATCCTAATACAATCCCTACAAGAACTGCTGCTAAAGAAATTCCAATGGTAGCAACTAATCCTTGTAATAATAATTTATACCCATTAGTACTAATAAATACAAACTCTAACGTATAAAGAAATTCTATAAAAGGATTGTCAGAATGTCTCCTTACACTTTTCTCAGTTCCATTGATGTAAGTTTCAACAAGTTCATCAAATACACCATTTTCCTTAATACGTCTAATCCCTTCATTAATGTCATCTACTACTTGTTCATTTCCTTTTGAAACTGCAATGGCATATTCTTCTTTAATATCTGTAATTTCAATATTCTTTAATACGCCCTCGTTAACACGAACAAACTCTTTTGCTGGATTTGCATCAATTACTACTGCATCTACACTTCCATTTTTTAACTCAATAATGGCATCTGTACCTTTTTTAAATCGCTTTACTTCTGTATTTTTATCAGTAATAATTTCATTGTCATCTTCTGGAGTTACTAATAAATCTCCTGTTGTTCCTTCTTGTACTGCTATCTTCTTTCCATTTAGCTGTTCTAAAGAAATAATATCACTATCTACGGTTACAATAATATGCTGTGTAGCTGTGTAATAAGTTGTTGTAAAATCTACACTTTCTCTACGCTCGTCTGTTACTGTCATTCCTGCAATTACCGCATCAAGTGCTCCCGACTTTAGAGAACCAAGGAGGGATTTAAATTCCATATTTTGAACTTCTACTTGATATCCCATTTCCTCTCCAACAGCTTTTATTAGTTGAATATCAAATCCATCAATTTCACCACTATTATTAATGTATTCAAATGGTGGAAATTCTGCATTTGTTCCAACTCGTAATGTTTTTTCATTTGATGTAGAGCTTTTTCCACATCCAAGCATACACATCATACAGAATAGCAAAGCAAGGATACTAGCTTTTACTTTCCATGTTTGTTTGTGTTTCATAATTATCATTCCTCCCTTTTATTTTGTCATATCATTGCATAGGTTTGCTCTATACTTACATATTTATTAACACACACCTTGTATTTATGTATATTCAACCTATGTTTTGCATAATTATACATTTTTTATTCATAAAAATCTAGTCTTTTTTTGTTTTATTTTTCAAATTGTTATTATTACCATAAAGTTTATTAGATAATGGAAAACTATGCTACTTTTTGCACAAAAAAAGCACCAACCCCATAGCTCCTACGTCTACAAAACTGGTACCCTTAAATGCATCTCCAGGGGCTCGAACCCTGGACACCCTGATTAAGAGTCAGGTGCTCTACCAACTGAGCTAGAGATGCATATTGATTAAGTTGAAAAGTGCGCCTCCAGAGGCTCGAACTCTGGACACCCTGATTAAGAGTCAGGTGCTCTACCAACTGAGCTAGAGGCGCTTGTCCATGCTTTAGAAAGTTTGCCATATTTGCTACGCTTCTCACAAGCACGAATGTTATTATATACTATCTTTTTCAAAAATGCAAGTACTTTTTTCATTTTTTTCTTTCTTTTTTTTCTCACGCAATTCTTTAAAGAAATTCGTTAGCATAGTAGAACATTCTGCCTCCATGACACCTGAAGTTATTTCTACCTTATGGTTAAATTTATCCATGTCTAGTAAATTTAAAATACTACCTGCACATCCTGCCTTTGGGTTCATACAACCAATTACTACTCTCTTTAATCTAGACTGTACAATTGCTCCTGAACACATTTGACAAGGTTCAAGGGTCACATACATTGTACAGTCTTCTAAACGCCAATCACCTAATACTTTTGAGGCTTTTTTTATGGCAATTAACTCTGCATGAGATAATGTATTTTTATCAATATTTCTTCGATTGTACCCTCTTGCAATCACTGTTCCATTGTGTACAATAACACATCCAATAGGAACTTCTTCTATTTTATAAGCCTTTTTTGCTTGTTTGATTGCTTCTTTCATATATATTTCATCTTCTGATTTCATATTCTTTTCTCCGTTTTACATTACTATATGTTATATTTCTATTAATCAAGCATATTATTTCTAATCTTACTGTGTTTCTATTATAGCACACTCTACTCTGTTTTTTATATTGTATTTTATATTTTTTTAGTAAGTCTTTCTAGGCGAGTCCTAATACTTTGATACACCAAAATCCATTTGCTGATTGGTCGTTGTTCTCTCTATCACGAATAAATGTTGTAAAACCAAACATTGTTGCCATTGTTTGTTCTCTCTCTAAATTTGTTCCTGGTACTCCGATATAGTATTGGTATTCTCCATCTTCTTTTCTTCTAAGTACAACTAAGTACCGATGATTAAAATAACCATGCAACAAAAAGCTATTATTTCCTAAGTACCAGTTTTCTTTTGGAAGAATACCTAAATCTGCTGGATGAATACGAAAACATTTTACCGTAGGGTCATAGCCACAAACATTTTCTTTCGGAAAATGATGTTCCATATCTTTAAAAAATGGTTGTTCCATACACTGTTCCTCTTCCATTTCCTCCAAAGCATTTTGTTTTTTTCTATTTTCCAAATAGTCTTTGTATTCTTCATTATTTTGCTGTGATTCCTCTACGTTGTATCCCTCTACAAAGTATTCCATATCTTCTTTGGTCATATTTGCTTGTGTCATATGCAAGGACGCTTCTCCATTTTCTAACATAGGAACTGTTTGTACGTTTTCTATCTCTCTCGGGTTATCTATCCATTCATTGCTTTTCATATTCTCTATACATTCCGTATCTTTTCTATTCTCCATAAGCATATTATTGTTACTATTTTCTATTAATTTTCTATCTTTATTAGATTCTATCATACTCTCATCTTTACTATCTTTTGCATATTCCATGTCTTTCTCATAGTTGTTTTCTCTTTCGTGGTCTATATTTTTAGTACTTTCCATAGTTTTTTCAACTTGTTTTTCCCTATTACCTTCTTGCTCTTTTATAGTCTGTAATGGGGTTGTCGATGTTATATTTGTTTTTTTATTTTGTATGTAACGCTCATATGTATCAAGGTTTGAAAAAGAAAATTCTTCGTCATCCCATAATGTTACATACCCTTTTTTATCATTTTCTCTTGCTAAAATGGCTAACCCAATAAAATCTTCAAAGCGAACACTTTCATTTTCATCTTTAATATAAGGCTTGATTGTACTCCATGAAAATTTCCCATTCTCTCCTACAAAGTCCATAGTTCCTAAACATACCATAATACAATTACTTTCTTTTCTCATTAATCCGTAAATCGACCAAGTATTTTCTTGATGTTTGTTATTCTTCTTTAATGTTACGTCTACTCTTTTTCCATTTCCTCGAACTTCTACCTTTGCAAACCCAAGATTTGCCATTTTGTTTTCATTTTCATACCAATAAATATACGATAAGAAACGCTTATAATCAGACATAAAAACACCTCCATAACACAATGTATGGAGGTTTCTTTTATTTTATTACATTCTATGTTCTATTTCATCAGAAAGCTGTGCAAATTGTTGTAATGTTAGTGTTTCTCCTCTTACCGTAGGAGATAATCCCAATGCTTCTATGGATTGTATAATTACTTCTTTTGGAATATTTAGTTCTGAAGAATTATTTAATCCATTGACCAATGTTTTTCTTCTTTGATTAAAGGAAGCACGAATTAAACGAAACATCAATGCTTCATTTTCTACTGTTACTGGAGGATTTTCATGTCTTGTTAATTTAATTACGGCTGAGCCTACATTTGGACGAGGCATAAAGCAGTTTGGCGGAACATTTGCCACAATATATGGCTCTGCATAATATTGTACTGCTAAAGATAATGCACCATAGTCTTTCGTTCCTGGTCCAACTTGCATTCTATCTGCCACTTCTTTTTGAACCATTACTGTAATGCTATCAATTGGTACATGACTTTCAAACAATCCCATAATAATT
This sequence comes from uncultured Lachnospiraceae bacterium, assembly GCA_904395845.1. Classification (GTDB taxonomy): domain Bacteria; phylum Bacillota; class Clostridia; order Lachnospirales; family Lachnospiraceae; genus Fimimorpha. Next base: position 9,596 of record CAJFOH010000163.1, on the reverse strand, counting down.
GGAGTTGTTATATAATATGGTAAGTTTGCCACTACTTTAATTGGTTTTCCACCATTTCTCTCCATTGCTATTTTATTGATGTCTACTTTTAAAATATCTTGATTTAAAACAGTTACATTATCATATTCTGATAAGGTATCTTGCAAAATAGGAATTAGCTTTTCATCAATTTCTACGGCAAATACTTCTCTTGAATTCTCTGCTAAATATTGGGTCATGGTACCAATTCCTGGTCCAATTTCAAGAACAAAATCATCCTTTGTTACTTGTGCTGCACGAATAATCTTTTCTAGTACATGGGTATCAATTAGAAAATTTTGACCGAACTTTTTTGCAAAATTAAACTGATATTTTTGTAATACTTCTATGGTTTTTTTTGGGTCTCCTAAATATGCCATCTGTTTTCCTTTCTTTCTATTCTTCTATTATTTCCCTCTATAAACGATACAATCGTTTTGCATTTTCTGTTGTTATGCGAATTACTTCTTCTTTTGAGATGTTTTTTAAATGAGCAATTTCCTCTGCTACATAATTTAAGTTTAACGAATCATTTCTCTTTCCACGATTTGGCACTGGTGATAAATATGGACAATCGGTTTCTAGCACTAGATGTTCTATTGGAATGGCCTCTACTACTTCTTTTAGCTTTTTACCATTGTTAAATGTAACAACTCCACCGATTCCAAGATAAAAGCCCATAGAAACATATTCTTTTGCCATATCTACATGATAGGAGTAACAATGAATTACTCCACCAATCTCCTCTGCCTTTTCTGCCTTCATAATATCCATAGTATCTTTTGCAGCATCTCTACTATGAATCACCACTGGAAGACCTACTTCTCTTGCTAAATGTAACTGTTCTATAAACCAATGCTTTTGTATCTCACGACTTGGCTCGTCCCAATAGTAATCAAGTCCAATTTCACCAATAGCTACTACTTTTTTATGAGATGACATCTCCTTTAACCACAAAATATCTTTACTAGTTAATTCTTTTGTTTCTGTGGGATGAACACCAATTGCACCATACATAAATGGATAATTATCAATTAGTTCTAATGTATTTTTTGATGTTTCTATACTAGCACCAATGTTTACAATGGTATCAATTCCTTGCTCTACACATTGTTTTAATAAATATTCTCTATCACTATCAAATTGCTTATCATCATAATGGGCATGAGTATCAAAAATCTTCATATTTTTCTCCTATTTTTTTAAACTGGTTGTATCTTATTCCACTAATACTACCTTGTTATCAACAATTTATCTTTTATTCGTGTTCATTATACACGCAAACATAAAATTTATCAATTGTTTTACCATAAATGAAAAAAGCCCAAAAGTAGTATGACATCTACCTTTGAACTATTTTCTCAAACCCAATTATAGTATCTTTTTATCATTTGCAATAGAGAAACCATTTTCCTTCATATTTTTGTATAATTATATAATAATATAATACTCCTACCTATATAGATACCCCTCTATCATGTTCGAAACATAGTCTTGAATAGTTACATAGTTATACAATAACTTGTATGCAATATATCCCCTAATAGTATTTCATCGAAAGTTTTATGTACATTGTCTGCATTATATACACATCTATATAGAATATGGACCGTTACAACTGCATTGATAAATTTCATTTACATAATAATATATGATAGTACACCTAGACCCTTTTTCCGTTCATTATTCTCACTAGGCTACTGTTTCTATAACTATGTGTATATAGCAAATCCCCCCATAACTAATATGCTTTTCCTACAGTGAATGTTTCTGTATTGTTTAAGAATTGTTGAGAAAAGAGTTATGTATATATTTCCCAGATTCTTTCATAATAAAAGGTAGGTTTTTTATACATAACTCCTTTGACTTAGAACCACTTGTGCCCTATTCCATCCATTTCTCAAACTATACCCTCTATGAAGTGTATAGCTATTTTCTATTGCCACATTTATAATAGCATATTTTACCATCTTGATGAATGACGGTGAAAAACTTTTTTCACCTTTTTTTTGATTTTCTACGTCAAGTTTTAATAATTTTAATAATTTTTTAAAGATTTGCTGCACCTATTATCCCTGCACAATTCCCCAATGTTGCTAATTCTAATTTTGGTGGTGTTACATATTTCCCACCAAAGTAATTTTCTTGTAGTAGCTTTCTTAATGGTTTTAACAGCATTTCTCCTTGTTTGGAAATTCCTCCTCCAAGAACAATTATTTGAGGATTTAGCATATTTGCTATGTTAATAATTCCTATTCCTAACTTTTCTACATAATCTGTAATAATGTGTTTTGCAATCTCATCCCCACTGTTTGCTCGTTTGAATAATTCTTCTGGCTCTATCTCTCTTTTATATACAAGTTTTCCACACCTTTTTAATGCAGTAGCAGACGCATATGCTTCTAAGCACCCTTTTCTACCACAAGTACAAGATTCTCCGCCTTGACAAATTACCATATGACCAAGCTCATTTCCACCTAACTTTTTCCCTTTATACATTGAGCCATTCCAAACAATTCCACTACCAACGCCTGTTCCTAACGTTAACATAACTACATCTTCATACCCTTTTGCAACTCCTGCTACAAATTCTCCTAAAACTGCACAGTCGGCATCATTTGCTATATAAATTGGAAGTGGCAAGTATGCTTGCAATTCTTTTGTAAACGGTACATTAACCCAGTTAATATTATTAGAATATACTACAACTCCATTTTGAATATCAATGGTACCTGGAATTCCTACTCCAACAGACACACATTGTTCCATTGAAATATTATTTTCCTCTAGTAGTTGCAATACGGATAACCCAATTTCCTTTATCATTTCTTTCCAACCATGTTCTACTTGTGTATCAATGGTTTTTGTTGCTATTAGCTGTTGCCTTTCATCTACAAGACCTATCTTTGTAAAACTACCACCTAAATCAACTCCTATACGAATTGGATGTTCTTTTTTACGAATGGTAGTAATTAATGCATCACAGTTTCCTTCTACGGTGTATGCACCACTTCCTGCACTTAAAAATAGGCTATCTCCTTTCTTTTTTATAAAAGGGTGACCAAACATTATGGTCACCCCTATGTTTATTTGTCGTCTTTAACTCTTATTACTTATTTACTTCTACGCCTAAAGACTGTTGTGCATCAGACCATTGTTGATTCCATTCTGCAATTACTTCATCTAATGTTTTTGAACCATACATTGCACATTCTGCTAAGTAACAGTTTGGATAATCATCATTATTAATTCCAACTTCACTTTCGTTATTTACATCATTAAATAATGTTTCTTCTCCTTCAATTGCTGGAGTATCAGATAATAATTCTACTCCTTCAAAATCAGCTAATGTAGCTGGCATTGCTCCATCTTTTAATGCTGGAATACTTCCTTCATCTTCATAGATAGTAGAATCTTCAATTAACCACTTCATATATAACATTGCAGCAATTTGGTTTTCAGTTGTTGCCTTATTGTTTACACCAAATGCATAGTTTCCACCTGCACCTGCGTATTGCTTTCCATCAACAGAAATTGGGAATGGCATATATCCTACATCATCAGGATTATCTCCAGCATCTTTACATTGTTGAACTGCCCAAGAACCTAATACCATAGTAGCAATTTCTCCGTTGTTCATCATACCTTTTGAAGCTTCCCAATCACTACTTGCAGGATCTTCTTCCACTAATTTTCTAGCAATTGATTCATAACATGTATAGAATACAGCATAAGGTCCTGTCATATCATCCTTCTTAGCAAATGGATCTTTTGTATGAACCATATCACGATTCATAAAATCAGGATTTCCTGTTGCTGCAATTCCAATATAAGCATCCCATGCACCCATTGTCCAACCAGCTGCAAAGTTTGTATATAATGGAATCGCATCTGTATTATCTTTAATTTTCTGTAATGCATCTAAGAAATCGTCTGGTGTTTTAGGAATTTCTGTAATACCAGCTTCTTTCCAAATTCTCTTATTATATACAACTCCACTTGCAGTACCACCATTGGCAATACCATATACCGTTCCTTCAAATGCCTTTTCAGAACAGAAGTTATATACTTCATCTAATTTTTCATAACTTCCAAGAGCTGTAAAGTATGTACTAAGTTCACTTTGATCTACACTTGTTGGAATAAAGCAAAGATCACCCCAATCTCCAGTAGTTAAACGTAAATTTAGAGATTCTTCGTAATCTGTAATTCCCTCATATTCCACCTTAATATTTGGATATAACTTCATAAATTCTTCTGCATATCCCTTATAAACAGTATCAACAATATCTGTTCTATTTGTTAATACCTTAATGGAAGCTTCTAGCTCTTTGTAATCTTCCCCTACATTAATTTCATCAATCGTAGGCACTGTACTAACATCTGACTTATCGCCACCATTATCACCTACTGTTGTATCTCCTGAATTTGTTGTAGATGGTTTTGTCTCTCCTTGGTTGCTATCACCACCATTTGAACATGCTGTTAAAGAAAATGCCATTGTTGTAGCCATCGCAGTTGCAGCTACTCTTTTTAAATTTTTTCTCATTTAAATTCTCCTCCTTTTTTAAGTTAATTAAGTTATATCATATTTATTTTTTAATTTCAAGCTTTATCAATTTTAAATTATTATTTCTACTTTTTGCACGTTTATTTTATTATTTTTTGTATATATTTACTATATTTTTCTCCTATTTTTATTTTTAAACTAATGTTAAACTTAAATATTTTAATTAAAAAATATTTTTAATTAATATACTTCCTTTCCCATCCTATCAAATTCCAACTTAAAATCTTACATAATTTTATTTAACACTAACCACTTCTAATTTCCCAACGTTATTACTACTTAAATATACAAAGATAGGAAAATAAAAAAGAGAAAATGAACATCTTAAATTCATCTTCTCTTTTCTATGGTTTTAACTTTTATCTAAAAAATATATTATAATTCTTTTACACTACTCTTTTCTACGATATAGCTGTCAACATATCTAGTTCCCCAATATTTGTCATCTCCATGGATTTTTCCAATCAACCGTTTTACTGCCTGATATGCCATTTCTTTCATATCTACATTATAAGTTGTTAATTGTTCTGAAAAACTATTACCATACAAATAGTTATCATATCCTACAATAGAAACATCTTGGGGTATTCGATACCCTCGTTCTATTAATATATTATACAGTGTACCTGCAGCCCAATCGCTATTACATACAAATGCTGATGGCATATTTTCTGGAAGTTCTATTTTCATAACACCTGAATCTAATTCTCTGTCTTCTAGAATCCATTCTTTTCGTTCTAATATCCCTGCTTCTGCCAATCCTTTTCGATATCCATAATAACGGTCCATGATATTTTCATTTCCAAAAATAGAACCAACAAAGGCAATATCTTTATGCCCTTTTTCAATTAAATATCGTGTCATTTTATACATACCAATATAATTATTCGACATAATTGAGTCGCAACGGATATCTCTCATTTGAAAATCTAATAATACAATAGGAATCTTACACACTTCTACTAATTTTTTTACATATTCTTTTGACATCCATCCAATAATAATAAGACCATCAATCATTTTTTCGTTAATTAACTTTGGTAATTCCATCTGTTCTTCTCTCTCCATAGAAAGAACTTCTAACATGGTAACACCTTGTTTTTTTGACACTTCATAAGCTACATTTTGGTACATTGCCCAGTAAAATGAAACCCCTACTGTAATATACTTTTCCGAAGAAATCACTCCTACTACAAATGGCTCTTCTTTTTTTTCTGCTTTCATAAAATTATAGCCCATCTCTTTTGCAGTTTGCTCTATACGACTTCTTAACTCATCACTTACACCTTTTTTTCCAGCCAATGCATTGGATACTGTAACAATACTTACACCAGCTGCTTTTGCAATATCTTTCATTTTAACATCTGGCATCTATTTATCCCCTCCTAGCTTTACTGTATTTCCTTTTACTATGCTACCTCCAATAATACGAACACTTGGACGTTTCTTTTTATTGGAAATACGCTTTAATAAGGTGTTTAACGAAATTTTTACAATTACTTTTTGATCGTTTTCATAAGTTGTAAGCTTAATATCCTCATTTTTTTGAGAATAATAATTATCAAAACTTACCACAGATACATCCTTTGGAACTTGTACGCCTCTTTCCTCCAACTTTTCTAATAATAAACTTGCTGTTTTATCACAGTTACATACAAACGCTTCTGGCAAGATTTCAGGAAGTTCAAAATCAATTCGATAATCTCCATTTAGAAAATCTCTATCATTGATTATATTTTTTTGTGATACTTTTTCTCCTACTTTTTCTAGTGCCTTACAATACCCTTGATATCTATCCATAATATTTTTTGTTGCTGTTGGCGTTCCTACAAATGCTAAATTACGATACCCTTGCTCTAATAATAATTCGGTCATCTGTTCCATTCCACCAAAACCATCTGTTATAATATAGTCGATATCTTCATATACATCATAGTAATCCACACAAACAATAGGAACTTTATAATGTTTTCGAATAATTTCTATATATTCCCTTTTTAACTCCCCTATTACCATGAGTCCTGCAAGCTTTTTCTCTAAAAATGGCTCAAATTGTATTTGTAAATTTTCTTTTTGATAAGTGACAACCTCTAATACGGTTAAGTGTCCTTTTTTTGCTACTTCATGAGCAATTAATTTGTAAATATCCATATAAAAGGATGGAAACTCTTTCACATATCGTTCTGCCACTAATACTCCAATAATATAAGAAGGCTGATGTTTCTTAGCTTCTCTATCAATGCCTAAGTATCCTAGTTGCTTTGCAACCTGTTTTATTTCTTCTCTAAGCTCTTCTCCAACCCCTTTTCTTCCATTTAGAGCATTGGATACAGTCACGATACTGACCCCCATCTCCTTTGCAATATCTTCTAACTTTACTTTTTTCTTTTGACTCACACCCAATGCTCCTTTCTTTTAACATTTCTATTTTTATACTTCTTCTATTTCTATCATTTGACTCTTATAATCTCCAAATTCTGCGGAAAATCTTAAACCTGCATACAATAATGTACTGCCTAAATATTCTTTTCCTTGAATTGTATATGTCTTATTTGCATCTAACCCTTGCAATCTTACAAATCTACTTTTTCCATTTGCTCTTGCTTTTACTTGAACATAGGTTAATAATGCTTTTTTCTTATCTTTTGACACAATCATCCAACTATCATAATAACTGTTTTCACGATAAGATGTAAGTCTATAATAATCTCCCTCACGAACTAAATCATTGTATTTATGGTATTGTTTTGTTTGCTCGCAAACACTTTGTTTATCTTCTTTGGAAAGTTTTGTAATATCTAACTCATAACCAAATGTACCAAGCATAGCTACATTTCCTCTTGTATCAAATGGTGTTTCTCTACCAACTGTATGGTTTGGACAAACACTTACATGTGCTCCAATAGTAGATACTGGATAAATAAGAGCAGTTCCTTCTTGAATTGCTAATCGTTCAATGGCATCTGTATCATCTGAACACCAAATTTGTGGACTATAATATAACATACCTGCATCAAAACGAGCACCACCACCAGAACAATTTTCAAGTAATAAGTTTGGAAACTCTTGCAATAATCGTTCTTGCATTTTATACATACCAAGCACATATCTATGATAAATTTCTCCTTGTCTATCTGCTGGTAATTTACAACTTCCAATGGTTGTCAATTGACGATTCATATCCCATTTTACATAGGAAATATCAGCACTATGAAGTACATCTGATACCATCTGATATACTCCGTCAATGACTTCATCCCTTGTTAAATCAAGTACATATTGAGCTCTACTTTGTGTGATTTCTCTTCCTGGTATCTGAATTGCCCAATCTGGATGTTTTTTGAATAATTCTGAATCTGGTGAAATCATTTCTGGTTCAAACCAGATACCAAATTTCATACCTGTTTGTTTTACATTTTCTACTAATTGATGCAATCCGCCTTTTAGTTTATTTTCATTTACAAACCAATCCCCTAATGAGCTATTATCACTGCTTCTATGACCAAACCAACCATCATCCATAACTAGCATTTCAATTCCTAGTTGTGATGCTTCTTTTGCAATATCAAGTAACTTTTTCTCATCAAAATCAAAATAAGTAGCTTCCCAGTTATTAATAAGAATTGGTCTTTTTTGATGTAAATATGGACTACGAATTAAGTGTTCTCTATAAAGATTATGGAAAGTTCTTGTCATCTTTCCTAACCCTTCACTTGAATACACCATAACTACTTCTGGTGCAACAAAACGTTCTCCCTTATCCAATTTCCATGTAAATCCTTCTGGGTGAATTCCCATTGTCATACGCACAGAATCAAATTGATTTTTTTCTACTTGAGCAATGAAATTCCCAGAATACACAAAGTTCATTGCATACACTTCTCCCACTTCTTGTGTTACTTCTGGGGTTACAAGCGCTAAAAACGGATGTTCTTGATGACTAGATTCTCCTTTAAAAGAGGAAATGTTTTGACGTCCATAACCTAATGGCATCTTTTGAATATGACGTTCTCTTGCCCATGAACCAAAAAGCCCCATTACTTCAAATCCTCTATCATCCATATCAATACATGCACTTAGTACCTTTTCTAAATACACTGGGTCTTCTCCATGATTTTCTACAACTACTGACCTTGTTACTACGTCTAGTTGTTCAAATACTGTGTATAGCAATGTTACTTTAATTCCTAATAATTGGTCTTTGCAATATAGCTTTAGTGTTGTACAATCAGATGCTCCTCCCCATGTTGCTGGAAGACCTTCTAACTTTGGTTTTCCTTCCTCTATGTCATAACCTTCATAGAATAATTCACTTCCACGATATCCATCAATGCTTCTGATAGAAATGGCACTTTCTCTGTAATCTCCCATTCCAGCTTCTGGATATTCCATTGGTGCACAATCTAAAAATGAATTCTTTTCTCTCAAATTTTTAGATGGTACAAATGGAGGCTCATCTTCTCTTAATAAATATCTTACACTTTCTTGTTCTAATCTTTTTCCATAATATAAATGCAATAAATATTTGTCATCCGCAATTGCAATTCCATATGTAGTATTTGGGGTATTTAATAAAAATACCTGTTCCTTTTGATTAAAAATAATTCCCATTTCACTTCTCCTTTAAGTATTTTTTAATTTATATTTTAATTTATATTTTAATTTTGTCAATAAATTTTACTCATTTATTTCTAGAAAAATATAAAATAGGGCTATCACCTAAACGATGTAGCCCTATGGAAATTTTTAACTTCTTTTCTTTGTAAAAAATGCAATAACGACGCCTAATACTCCTGAAAAAGCTAAACTTAAACCATATAATTTCATTGAGTTTCTATCCCCTGTGGAAGTATTTTCTCCATTTTCTTTTTGGTTTTCCTCTGTTGTATTCTCTTCTTTATCCTGTTCTATTTTATCTTCTTCTTTTTCTTCCTCTTTATCTTGTTCTATTTTATCTTCTTCCTTTTCTTCCTCCCCTTTATCTTGTTCTATTTTATCTTCTTCCTTT
>CAJFOH010000162.1 GCA_904395845.1 uncultured Lachnospiraceae bacterium | reverse complement strand
TGTTATTTTTTTCTAATAGATCTACCCATTCATAAGCATACGCTCCAAGCTCTCCTACCCCAGTTTTTGATGGTAGAGAAGCCACAGGTAGTAACACGCCTGTTTCTCTCATTATTATTCTCCTAATTTTATATTTTCTTATTTCAATCTCTATTTTTACTACAAGATAAATCAATGAATTTTTATAAGAAAAGATAAGCCCCTTACAACCTTTTTTAAAGGGACTTATCGTTTTCTTTTATTTTTTTAATTTCTTTATCATTTTAATCAGTGTATGTCTACATACTCTATTTTATAAATGCCAAATATCTCTATTGTATTCTTCGATAGTACGGTCAGAGGAGAAGAATCCTGCTTTTGCAATATTTACAAGCATTTTCTTTGCCCAACCCATTTCATCTTCGTAGTCATTTAACATTCTTTCCTTAGTTGCAATATAATCTTTAAGGTCTAATAATGTCATAAACCAATCTTTTCCTACGATTTCTTTGTACAATCTTCCAAGATTTACTGGATCACCAATTTGAAGAAGTTCTTTTCCTACGATAAAGTCTACTAATTCTTCAATCATAGCATCGCTTTCATAAATCTTCTTAGAACAATATCCACTTGTTTCGTATAAATTAATTACTGTTTCTGAGCTTTCTCCGAAAATGTAAATGTTTTCATCTCCAACTAATTCATGAATTTCAACATTTGCTCCATCTTCTGTTCCAAGAGTAATTGCACCGTTTAACATAAATTTCATATTACCTGTTCCAGAGGCTTCTTTTGATGCTAAAGAGATTTGTTCAGAAATATCACAAGCTGGAATTAATTTTTCTGCCTTTGTTACGTTGTAGTTTTCAATCATAACAATCTTTAAGTGCTTACTTACTTCTGGATCATTTTCAATTAATTGTTGTAAACAAAGAATTAAATGAATAATATCCTTTGCAATAATATAAGCAGGTGCTGCCTTTGCCCCAAAAATCATAGTAATTGGACGTTTTGGTAAGTTTCCTTTTTTGATTTCTTTGTATTTGTAAATGGCATATAGTGCATTCATTTGTTGTCTTTTATATTCATGTAAACGCTTGATTTGAATGTCATATACAGAATTTTCATCAATAGTAATGTTTTGAGTCATCTTTAAGTACTCTTTTAGTTGAATTTTTCCATTCTTCTTAATTTCTTTTAACTTCTTTAATACTTCTTCATTATCCATGTATTGTAGTAATGTTTCTAGCTTTGTAGTATCTTCGATGAATTCTTCTCCAATCAACTCTTGTAAATAAGTAGCTAATTCATGGTTACAGTGTAATAACCAACGACGGAATGTAATACCGTTTGTCTTATTATTAAACTTTTCTGGATAAATATCGTAAAAATGCTTTAACTCAGATTCTTTTAAAATTTCTGTATGTAATGCTGCAACCCCATTAACTGCATATCCATAATGAATATCAATGTGTGCCATATGAACACGATCCATGTTATCAATGATATATACTCTTTCATCGTCAAATTTTGCTCTTACTCTAGCATCTAATTCACGAATAATTGGCATTAAATGAGGTACTACTTTTTCTAAATAAGCGATTGGCCATTTTTCTAATGCTTCTGCTAAAATTGTGTGGTTTGTGTATGCACAAGTATTTGTTACTACTGAAATAGCTGTATCCATATCTAATCCTTCTTCTAATAATAAACGGATTAATTCAGGAATTACCATAGTAGGATGAGTATCGTTAATTTGAACACTTACATACTCATGTAACTTATCTACGCTACCACCACGTTCCTTTGTTTCTTTTAAAATAAGTTGTGCTCCATTGCTTACCATAAAGTATTGTTGATAAATACGAAGCAATTCTCCATTTTCATCACTATCATCTGGATATAAGAATAATGTTAAGTTCTTTTTAATATCTGTTTTATCAAAGTTAATTCCATCTTCAATAATACTTTCATCTACAGTATCAATGTCAAATAGATGTAACTTATTGCAACCATGCTTATATCCTGGTACATCAATATCATACATAGTAGATGTTAATGTAAAATCTTTAAATGGTACTTCAAAGTGGCAATCTGTTTTTGTTAGCCAACTATTATCTGTAATCCAAGGATTTTTTTCTTCCCATTGCTTATTATCTACAAAACGTTGTAAAAACAAACCATCATGATAGTTAAGACCTACACCATCTCCTTGAAGTCCTAAGGCTGCAATAGAATCTAAGAAACAAGCAGATAAACGTCCTAATCCACCATTTCCTAAAGATGGTTCTAACTCAACTTCTTCAATTTGTGTTAAATCATGACCATGCTTTTTTAACACTTCTCTTGTTTCTTCAAATAAGCCTAAATTAATAAGGTTATTGGATAATAATTTTCCAATTAAAAACTCTGCAGAAATGTAATATAATTTCTTCTTTCCTTCGTTTTGCTTTAATCCTTTCATCTTTTCTTTGGTAATACATAAAAGAGCAACATATACTTCTTCTTTTGATGCTTCTTTTAATGTTTTTCCATATTTTTGTTGTAGCATTTGTTCTAATAATTGTTCCATAGCTATCTCCTTTTTTATAATAATAAAATATTAGTTTCGATTAGTTTCGTTATATTGCAATCATACTCTCTCTTTTTTTATCCGTCAACTATTTTTTTACACAACCACACTATTTTTATATTTTACACAATTTTATTTTTATTTTTTGTGCATTATGACACTTGATTTTTTCTCTCATTTTATTTTTTACGAAACTAATCGTATTTTTTTTATTTTATGAATTGCTTTTCTTTTTTCCTTTCGCTATAATAATTCTAATAAACTACATAGAAAGGTTTTAATCTATTATTTATGACAACGCTACAAGATATTGCAAATGCACTTGGCATTTCCAAAGGAACGGTATCAAAAGCATTAAATGGCGCTTCTGATATTAGTGAATCATTACAAAAACAAGTATTAGAAACTGCAGTAGCACTTGGCTATACTAAGTTACGTCGACAAAAAAATGAAAAAAAGAAGCTTTGTATTCTTATTGAAAATATGGAGTATAAAGAAGAATTGCATTTTGGATATGAAGTCATTCTTGGCTTTCGACAAATGGCTGAGCCTGCTGGATTTCAAGTAGATATTATAGATGTTACAGAAGAACTTCAAAGGTCTATTTCTTATGATGTATTTATGTTACAAAACGATTATGTGGGAGCATTTGTTCTTGGCTTTACTCCAAAAGATGCTTGGATGGAAGATTTTAAGACAAGCCATACTCCTGCTGTGTTGTATGATAACTATATTTGTGGCAATCCTAATATTTCCTACGTTGCCATTGACAATCAGGAGGGTATGGATTTGGCTGTTTCTCATTTAAAGGAACTGGGACACCAAAAAATTGGGTATCTAAGCCATGATTTGAAATCTCAAATTATGCAAGTAAGATACCACGCTTTTTTTGATGCTATTGAAAAATATAAACTAACTGCTGATGAAACTTACACTGGCTGTTCTTACTATATTACTCAGTGTATGCAAGATCATTTACCTCGCCTACTAAATCTTGGTATTACTGGAATTGTATGTAGTCATGACTTAATTGCCAATGCTTGTATGGTTCAATGTCAGCAATTAGGATATAAAGTTCCTGATGACATTAGCATTATTGGTTTTGATGACTTACCAATTTGTGCCTATACCACACCACCTATTACAACCATTCGACAAGAACGTATTCAGCTAGGAAAAAGTGGCTACTACGCACTAGATAGTTTAATGAATCAAGTATCTATTGGAACTATATTATTACATGCAAAATTAATGGTACGACAATCCACAGGCATAGCTACTACCACAAATCAATTATAATATTTTCATTTCACCCTTATTTTTTTGAAACAAAAAAACAATCGTATGGAAATGTAATACAAGAAAGATTAACATTTCATACGATTGTATTTTTATTTTATATTTGTAATTTTTATAAGTGTTCTCTTTGATTCCTATCTATCTTTTTCATACTGACTCCATATTAGTTTTCTCTAGTTTTTAGTAACCCTTTTTTCTTCTAGCTATTTTTACGATAACCATTTCTACTGCTATTTTTTCTGCTAGTCCACCAGTTTTTACTGCTTCCTCTGCTTCTACGCATAAAGTAACATATTCTAGCAACTGCTCTTTTTCAAAGCTTTTTGCTTGTGCCATTAATTTTCCTGCAATATATGGACTTACTTTTACAACACTAGCAATACTTTCTTTTCTTTCTCCTGCTAGAAGTAAATTTTTCACAATTAGTAGTTGGTTCATCTGCCTTGCAATTAAAAATAAAATTCTCATAGACGGTTCTTTTAATGCCAGTAAATCATAATACAAATTCAGTGCTTTTTTTTCATTTCCTAAGGATATAGACTCTGTCATTTCAAATATACGATTGGTAATTCGTTCTGTACAAATATCTTGCACCATGGAAGTAGTAATCCCTTCCTCTCCTATGGTATAAGATAACAATTTTTCTAGCTCCATTTTTATATTTTCCATATCATCGCCCACTTTATATAAAAATAAATCTAGTGCTTCTTTTGTTATCTTTTTTTGTTCCTTTTGGAGCATTGCCATTACCCATCTACCAAGTTGTGCCTCTGATTGCTTGGAAAGTTCTGCTACATATCCATGCTCTTTTACTTTTTTATAAAGTCGATTTCTTTTGTCTACTTCACTTTCTACAAATATAATTGTTGTACTTTCTGGGATACTTCCTATTTGCTCTGCCCAATCTTCGCTAGAACGCTTAAACAACCCACTTTCTTCAATTAAAATTACTCGTTTTTCTGCAAAAAAAGGCAACGTATCTGCCAAATCTTTTACTTTGGAAAGTTCTACCTCTTTTCCCTCAAAATGAGAATAATTCATTTCATCTTCACCTAATATGGCATTTTTTAATTGTTTTTTATAGCTATTCCTTAAAAATGGTTCATTTCCAAACAATAGATAAACGGTATAAAATTGTTTTTTTTGTATATTTTCATTTAATACTTGCATAATTCCCCTTCAAACCTAAAATCATTGATCTATTTCATTTTTCACGCAAAAATATGTTATCTTTATTTTACCCTATGATTCCTAAATGTTCTAGTAAAATTTTTAGTCCCATTAAAATTAAAATCATACCACCTACAAATTCTGCTTTGTTTTTGTATTTTTTTCCAAATACATTTCCTACCTTAACACCAACCATTGCTAAGAAAAATGTGGTAACTCCAATAAATCCTATTCCAAACTCAATATTATGAATTCCTAAACAAGCAAATGTAATCCCAACTACTAAGGCATCAATGCTAGTTGCAACAGAAAGAACGAACATCTCTTTTACATTAATAGAGTCATTTACCTCTTCTTCCTCACTGGATAATGCCTCACGAATCATATTTCCACCAATAAAACATAACAAGAAAAATGCAATCCAATGGTCAATAAAGCTAATCTTTTGTTCAAAACGAGCACCTACCAAATAGCCTATCAGTGGCATAAATGCCTGAAATCCACCAAAATAAGTTCCTATAATGACAGCTTTTCTTTTATCCATTGTCTTCATTGATAACCCTTTGCATACTGCTACTGCAAATGCATCCATAGATAGTCCTACTGCAATAATAAATAATTCAAATAAACTCATAATATCCGTTACTGAAAACTTATAAAAAGTTATAAACTTCTATGTTTCATTCCTACTTCACCGAGTATGCTTTGGACTGGATAAATCCATAT
>CAJFOH010000161.1 GCA_904395845.1 uncultured Lachnospiraceae bacterium | reverse complement strand
TTGTCATATTTGCAATTGTGTCTTCTACCCATTGAATTGCTTCATCATCTAAAAAATAAGGGCTTAATTTTAAATTTGTACTCATATACTTTTTCCTCTTATTCATTACTTGAATTTATAGCTTTTGTAATAATTATACACTTATACTTCCTTCATATCTATATTATTATCATCAAAAACCATTACTTTTTGTTGTGTTTCTGTTGTTGGTAACCATTGAGGTAACCCTTCCCCATTTGGATTACCCGTCTTTGCATAATTTGTAAAATAAGAAATAAATGTATCTGATAATTTATAATCCCAATCAGTCATAGGTCTCCAGCAATTTCCTAGTGTACCAATGGTGTACCATAACTCACTAGAATGCCATGCACCTTTTTCATCCCCTGGGAGATTTCTTCCGAAATAAAAACAATAAGATGGTTTTAAACCTTGACAACTTTGTCTGATTGTCCATTCCTTTGCCATTTTGTAGATAACTTCTACTGCCATATCATCTTTTGTTGCTCCCATAATGTAGGTAATTGGGGCTTGTATTTGCTTTTCTTTTGCTTCATCTAACGTATAAGCGATTAACTGATTATCAATTACTGGTGAAAAATACTGAATAGCATATTCATAATTCTGTGCAACTTCAAACATTGTATCTAGTAATACTTTAGGATCGATTTTTCTCCATTCCTCTAGAGTATTACCAAATCGACTTAATACCTCTCTCCAAAATGGATATGCTTCTTCTACTGGAATACAGTTAGTAAACTGTTGACTTATTCCACCACCGCTTGTCATAATCGCTTTTTTTATTTCATCACGAACCATTGGTGAATTACAGAATTGTTGAATACTCATTGCACCCGCTGATTGTCCCATTAGTGTAATGTTTTCTGGATTTCCACCAAAATCCTTAATATATTTTTTAACCCAATGAAATGCCGCCAATTGGTCATATAAACCGTAATTGCCTGTATGTCCACTCTCCTCTTTTAACTCTGGTAAGCTACAAAATCCAAATGGCCCTAAACGATAGTTACAAGTAATAAATATCACTCCATTTTGTGCATACTTTGTTCCATCAAAATGTTTTTCATTTCCACATCCTCCTTGGAAGGCACCACCATGGATATAAAAAATAATCGGTGCATTATCACAATTTATTGGCTTCCAAATATTTAAAAAGAAACAGTCTTCACTATAAGAATATTGTTCTCCTTTTCTAAATTCATTATAATAAAAAGAATCATCTTGTTCTTTATAAAAACTTCTTTTTTGCATACTAGAGGCACCAAAATCAGTAGCATCATATGTACCTTCAAATGTTTCTACAATCGTTGGATATTCCCATCGACCTGCCGTCGCATATCGAACACCTAAAAACTTTTCTATATTGTTTTCCTCAATCCCCTTTATAGTTCCTAAAGATGTAGTGATTGTTATCTGTTTCATGCTTATGCTCCCTTTTTTTCCTCATGTCTTCTCTTTAATTCTTCATAGATTTCTTCTAATTTATTCTTACTTAAATTAAAGATTAAACCAATTCCAATAATTTCTACTAAACTTGCTACTGCTGGCATAATTGTTACAATATTACGAATCCCCATTCCTACCTCTGGTGCTTGAGATTGTACCCCTGAAACGAATCCTACTGCTGCTAATAAATAAGTTGTACCACTATGAGTAATAGAAGAAGCAATTTTTCTGCTAAAAGTATAAATAGAATATAATGTTCCATCTGCTCTCATATTTGTCTTATATTCCTGATAGTCAATACAATCTGTTACAAATGACCAAATTAACATCATAAATCCAGTTTGTCCAATACTTGCTAATGTATTTAACACCATATATACATATGGATTTTGAATTGGAAATAAGAACAACAATACAGAACAAATTAAGTTATAAGTTGCACTTAAAATAATAACTTTTCTTTTTCCAAATGTTTTTGCTAACTTTGGTATTAATGGAAAACATACCAAAAGAACTGGGATACTTAATGGCGATGTTAGTGCCATCATTCTTGGTGCGTGATAATATTCTTTATATAAATAACTAGACATTGAACCCATAGAAGCAGAAGCAATACTGCTACCTAGAGAAGCAATCATAACACCGATTAATGCTCTATTTTTAATAGCTCCTTTTAAAACTTCCATAAAACTATATTGCTTGTTATTTTGTAATGTAACTTTCTTTTCTACCTTTACACGCTCTGTTGTACATGTTAATAAAACGATATAGAATACAATACTTGCTATACATGCAACAATTGCTAACATAAAGAATCCTGATGCATTTACAGAGTGATCTTCATTCCAAATTACCATTGGGACTAATGGTAGGAATAAAACACCTACTGCTGTACCACCTAAACTTCTTGCTCTTGATAACTTTGTTCTTTCTTCTGGATTTTGAGTAATAACAGATGCCATAGCTCCGTAAGGCATAGATGTCCCTGTATAAGACATTCCATATAAAAGATATCCTGCTGCTACCCATAAATGTTTCATAGTAGATGGCCATGACGACACATCTGCAAAACACATAAGAACAGATAATGCTAATGGTATCATAAAAATTTTAATATATGGTTTAAATTTATCACCAGATTTTCCGATTGTAAATCTATCTGGTAAAGAACCAATTAAAGGATCATTAATCGCATCCCAAATCTTAGAAAATAGGAATAATCCTGCCATCCATTTTGCACTAATCCCTAGAACATATGTACTAAATGTAAGAATATACATATCAATATATAGGTTTACCATACTACCTGCTAAATCACCAAATACATAACCGATTTGGTCTTTTGCACCAAATTTTTTTACTTGTTTCTCCATCAAAATAATCCTTCCTTTTCATTATTTTCTTTTAATCTGATTTAGTTCTAAATTAACTGCTCTTAAATCCAAATGTTTATACTTTTTATGCATATAACCTAGAACCTTTGCTAGTGAAATAGAACCGCCATCTTCTTTCATTCGTGGAACTTCCTCTGGCATATACCTTTCAATCACTCCCATAGCATCTTCACTTTCTACCAATTCATTAATTGAATTATAAATAGAATAGTAGTTTTCATTTACTTCTTCTTCAAGCCCTAAGAACCAATTTGTTACATGCTCTTTTGAATCTTCTGTTTTGAAAATATACTCATTGTGCTCAAGCCCATCGTAACAAATAGTCATTGCGTCCTCATATACTCCACTTACAGCTCTTATTTTATTTTCCCCCTCTCGTAACTGAATTTGATTTGAAAGAAATACACCCTTATTCGTTTGTGTTAATACCTCAACTTTTTCTTCATTAACATATAAATCTATACATTCCATATTGGAATATATTTTGATTCTAGTAATGCTATCTTGTCTTTTTTCAAATCGTTTTTCTGCTATATGAATAAATGGCTCTTTGGACCACTGGGCTTTATAATAATAGAAAGCGTCTTTTTTTATCTTTCGATCAAATGTAACTAGACCTTTGCTATTTCTATATTGAACGCCACCTTCATCTCTTATTGCGCTTCCAAAATCAAACATATTCCAAACAAAACTTCCCCATAAATGCTCTTTGGAACGTAAAATCGGATATACTGTTTCGTGGAACAATGCTTGAAACTCTTCTGAATAATCTTTTACCTTTGGCTTATCTGTATGAAACTGTAAATTACAATCCACACCATATTCAGAAATCCCAAGGCAAACATGTGGCATATTTTTATGAAACTCATCTAAATAAACATCATAATCTTGCATTTCTCCATAATACCAACCAAAATATAAGTTATAACCTACCATATCTGTAATGTTATTTAGTTCACTTGTTTGTTCTACTGTATTTAAGTTTGCACACGTGGAAATACGAGAAGAATCTAGTTCGTTTACTATCTCATTTAATTCTCTACAATACTTATGCATGTAGGCAACATCTTTAAACATACCAATTTCATTTTGTATTCCCCAAAAACAAATACTTGGGTGATGCATATTTTGTAGTATTAATTCTTTCAACTGCTCTTTTGCATTTTCAATTAACTGTTCATTTTCTGTCATTTTAAGCATTGGAATTTCTGCCCATACAACATAACCTTTTTTATCGCATAAATCATATGTATATTGAGGATGCTGATAGTGAGAAAGCCTTATAGCATTGGCACCAATCTCTCCAATAAGTTCCATATCTTTCTCTTGCTCATTTTCAGATGTGGCACAAAAGCAACCTGCATAATCTTGATGTTTTGCTACTCCATTAAGCTTTAACTGTTTCCCATTTAAATAAAATCCATGTTCTGCATTTATTTCTATTGTTCTAAAACCACAAGATAATTCTACCCTGTCCCATAATTTATTATCTTGACATAGGGAAGCAGTCACATAATATAGGTACGGGTTTTCCTTCCCATTCCATAAAATTGGATTATTAACAAGAATTTCAGCGGTTTCATCTATCTTTCCTACACAACTTCCAACAACCTGTCCTTCTTGATTTTGAACTTCATATAAAATTGTAAAACTTTCCTTTTCGTCTTTTACAACTACTTTTGGTTCAACTATAACAGACCATGTATTGTCATCTTTTTTCTCTGTTGAAATAAGGATTCCCTTTGTACCATAATACATTAAGTCAAAGTGGTTATTGGGTACGGTTATTAACGATATTCCACGATATAAGCCTCCATACACTGTAAAATCACCAAATAAAGGACTGATTTCACCACGATTCCCATTGTCAACAAATACATGAATCTCCAATTCATCACCTACTATATATTCCTTATTTACTGGAATACGAAATGCAGAGTATCCCCCTTTATGTTCTCCTGCAAATCTTCGGTTCACATACACACGACACCACTGGTCTGCTGCTTGAAACTCTAAATAACTTTCTTCATTTTCTTGGATGCTACATGAAATTTTTTTATAATAAACAGCACACCCACGATAATAATCATTATCTTTATACCATGTATGAGGTACTACTATATTTTCATAGTGTTCTATATTTGTTTCTTCTAAAACTTCTTTTTCTTGTATATCAAACAATTTTTTAAATTTCCATTTTTTTAATGGTGTTATTTGTCTTTGAAACATACAACCTCCTAATAAATTTAACTACTTCTTTTTACACAGATAGCAACCTTTCACAATTTGCAAAGTTGCTATCTATCATACATATTATACTTAACTATTTCTCATTTCGTTAATTTTTTCTTCTACTTCCTTCATCTTTTCAGGTGTTAAATCATAAAACTTCATTGCAATTAAATTGAATATTCCTCCAATAAGTTCTAATCCATAATAAAAAATTAGTCCTATGGCAAATAGTTCAAAACTATATGGAGTTGTTAAATCTGGAAATTCATTTGCAAACCCAATCCATGCAAATCCAACTCCAACAAATAATGGACCAAAAGAAGAAATCATTTTATCAAGGAAACTAAATAATGTTCCTACCATTCCTGGAATGTATTTTCCACTTCTACTGGCTTCATAATCATTTACATCTGCAATCATTGGAGGAATAATAGAACTTGTAATCATTTGGAATCCTCCACCTACAACTGTTACTATGAATAATAATACTGTAAACATTGTAAATCCATTAAACGCTTCTCCATATCCATTTACATAACCAGGTAAGTTTAGTGTTTTTGGATCTAAGAAAATCCAAATTAATATTGCGATTGCATCCATAACAATAATTCCCCAACTACCTACTTGCATCGCTTTCTTAAATCCAAATTTTCTTCCAACAGTACCAATACCTAATGTCATCATAACAAGCCCTATGATTGTAGTGTACATTGTCCATCCACCTGATAACTTATAATTTCCTGCCACAATTCCATATAAAACTAGTGTAATTGCACTTGTTTTACACGTATTTGCAAATTGATCACTTGTTCTTGCTAAGAATAACATTTGTAATGGTCTATTTTTTCTAAGTACCGTAATATAATCAGATATTTTAACCTTTGTGTTCTTCTTTGTGGAAGTTTGACTAAAATATGGTATATCCTTTGGTCTAATAGAAATATATGAAATAACAATCCCTATTGTTGCTATTGCTGCCACAATTAACCAATATTCTTGGAATAACTCTGCACTTTTCATAGAGCCATACTTTGCTGCAAGTGCTGCTACAACGATTTGCATTACCGCTCTCATAACACGAACTAAAATTGTTCCCACAATACTTAAAACAGCTCTTTGCGATGGATCATTTGTTAAACATACATTTCCTACATGGTTACTAATATTTAAGAATGTGTAACCAATATAATATATCATGGTAAATACAATAAAAAAAATTGGTCTTATCATTCCTTCTGGTAGTTTATGAGTTACATTAAACATTAAAAAGCTGTTAATAAATAATAAAATACCACCTGCTACAAGACATAGCCTAGTTTTTCCTATTTTACCTCCCAGTTTATCTACGAAAAAACCTACGATTGGATCTGTTACTCCATCCCAAATACGCATAATTGTTGAAAAACTAGAAGCTAATACAACAGCCATCCCCACATATCCATTAAGATAATAAGACATAATCATTGTTAATCCCATGTAAAGATTAACTGCCATATTGGCACCACTAAATCCTATAATTCTCCATACTGGAACAAAGTGTATTCCATTTTCTTTTACATACTTTTCTGCTTGATTCATTTTTTCCTCCCTTTCCTAACCAAGTATTCATTCTTATTTTTTATTGGATTGACATTATTTTATCATTCATTTATATTTAATAATAGAAATATAATAATCAAAACAGAAAAATATTAATATATTATAAATAAATTTTTAAAAGAGGTCGCTATGAATAAAGAAAAATATACTATGATTACTAATACACTCCACTTAATAGAAGAACTTTACAACATAAACATAACAATCTTATCCAGACAAGAAAACTTCATTTCCTTTGAAAAAAAGTTTCACTTTCATAACACTCAAACTGCCATTACCCATGAAAATATTTCTCGTATTACCTCTAACTATAAAGAAGAAATTGTATATTTAACAGATTCCTTTATGATTAACTATATCATCTTTCATATACACAATATTCCTATTTTATTTGGACCTTTTTGCAGCATACTTCTTACATCTAACGATGTTAGAACTATTTTAAACCGTTATAAAATACAAGACCTTTCTATCAAAGATTTTTTTTCCTATTACAACTCCTTTCCTGTGCTTACACAATCACAGGCAATTCATATTGTGGAAACTTTAAAAAAGAACTTAGGAAATGAAACAAATGTTAAGTTACATAAAATTACACACGATTATATTACTACGGCTGAAAAAGAAGACTTGTATAATATAAAGCGTGAACATGACATTCCGTTAATTGAGAAACGATATGCCAATGAACAGCATTTTCTTCTATCCATTGAAAAGGGAAATATTAGAAGTGCATTGATGGATTTAAAAAATATGGAAGCTGATGTAAAATATTTAAAACGACTAGGTACAACTTTAGAAAGTGAACGAATTGGTGCTGCTATCACAAGAACCTCTGTCCGTTTTGCTGCCATGCGTGCTAAGTTACCAGTTGTATTAATTGATAGCCTTTCTCGTAAAAACACCATTGCAACCATTCATGCAAAAACAGTAGATGAAATTTTACAGGCAAAGGAAACTATGATTCGTGAATTTTGTCTTGCCATACAAAACTGCAAGAACAACCAACAAAATGCCTTAGTTCAAAGTATTTTTTACTATTTAGAACATAATTATTATAAGGATATTACTCTTGATACACTTTCAGATGAGCTTAATATTTCTAAAAATCATATTATTACTTCTTTCCGAAAAGAAACTAATATGACACCTATGGCATACTTAAGAAAAATACGACTTCAACAGGCATCTATCTTACTTTCGGGAACCAACCTATCTGTACAAGAAATTAGTATGTCTGTTGGCATTCCTGATTCCAACTACTTTATTAAACTATTTAAAAAAGAATATGGAACAACCCCATATTCTTATCGTAAACAACTTACTTTTACAAAAAAATAGATGTTTTTATTAAATGACTATTACTTTTGAAAATCTGAATGGAAAAAGCCGTTACCAAATAGGTTATATCACCTACAAAGTAATGGCTTTTTATTGTTATTTCTTACCTACAAAAAGAAATATTTCTAGAAACTTTTCTTTAAAATATCCACAATCTCTTCTTCTGTTAATACCTTATATCCACCATCTAAGATGAAAGAACCTTTTGCAATACCAGAAATCATATCTTCAGTCACACCTAATTCTTTGATGTTCATTACAAGTCCTAATTCCTTCATATATTCTTCCATTTTATTAAGTCCTTCTAGCGCAACTTCTTCATCTGTCTTTCCTTGTGGATTTACATCCCATACATTAATGGCATAACGTTTAAACTTTTGTAATCCGTAAGGCATAATATAGCGATAATAAGGCAAAGAAACAGCGGATAATGTCATACCATGAGTAGCATTTGTATATGCTCCAATGGATTGACCAATCATATGAACCATCCAATCCGTAGACTTTCCTTGTGCTACTAATGTATTTAATGCCCATGTAGCAGTCCACATAATATTACTTCTTGCTTCATAATCCGTAGGGTTCTTTACTGCAATTTTAGAACTATGAATTAAGGATTTTAATAACCCCTCCATAATATAATCAGAAGTATTATCATCTTCTCCTGAGAAGTATTGTTCTAAAATATGTGACATAATATCAAAAAATCCTGCTACCATTTGATATTGTGGTACAGTGTAAGTAAATACTGGATTTAAAATAGAAAATTTTGGAAATACATTTTCTCCAAATACATGACCAATTTTTAACTTTGACTTTGTATTTGTAATAACAGAACCTCCATTCATTTCTGAACCAGTACCTACCATAGTTAAAATACAACCAACTGGAATAATTTTATTATCTACATCTTCCATTCGTAAGTAATATTTATCCCATGGATCTTCTTCACAGTAAGTGGAAACAGATACTGCTTTTGCATAATCACATACAGACCCTCCACCGACTGCTAAGATGAAATCTACTTGATTTTCTTTTGCTCTTTGGCAACCTTCATACAATTTCTCAACGGTTGGATTTGGCATAACTCCACCATCTTCAAATATTTCTTTTCCATTGTCCTTTAGGATTTGTACTACCTTATCATACAATCCAGTCTTTTTAATTGAGCCACCTCCATAGACAAGAAGTACATTGCTTCCATAGTTTTTAAGCTCATCTTTTAAAAAGTTTAAAGAATCTTCTCCAAAATATAATTTTGTAGGGTTTGAATACATAAAATTTCCTAACATTGCTTTTTCTCCTTTCCTTTTTCCATAAGAATTTTATTTTTCTACTTGAGTATTATATATTCATATTACTACTTAGAGTTAACTCAAAGTCAAGTATTTTTCTTATTAACTTTTTAAAATTTCTGTAAACAAAAAAGGTAGTATTTTGTACTACCTTATCCCTCTATTTCACATATTTCTTCATACAATTCCCATGCCATTTTTTTATCATATCCATATACCAAAAGTACATCCAATACATATGGAGAGCATGGTAGTTGAAGTAATTCTTTTGCAAATGCCATTGCAGCTATTTCAGATAAACAAATGATTGATGATTGATTGGAAAATGGCTTTTTCCATAATTCTATTTTTTCTGTTCTTGTGTAAATAGTACTGGCATACAACTCTTCAATAGCATGAAATAACTCATGAGCTAATAGGATATCCAATAATTTTTCTGCTTTTAACACTTCACAGTTACTTTGCTCATATAACTTATCTCCTTTTTCTACACAATCTGTAAAAATTGTAATTTCATTTGGCTCTACAAATTGTGCAAATAACACTTGCCCACCTCCTATTGGAGTTTTTGGCATCATCACTTTCATTCCCATTTTTTCTGCAATCTGAAATGGAGCATTGGTGCCATATTTTTCTTTTATTTTTTTTGCCCAATTAATTCCACATTCACTTGCTTTATTGATATACTCTTTTTTTTGCTCCAATGTAAATTTTCGTTCTAATGGCTCTCTAGCAAACGCATACATTCCCCACTTATCATCACTAATTTCCATTAATGTATGCCACATCTTGTCAAAATCAATTCTATCGTTTTGGTTATTACTCTCCTCTATTCTTCTTCCAAGTATGGCTTGTAATATATTATTCCTATGTTTCATCTATATTTCTCCTCACCTATAACCCTTATCTTTGTATGTACATAATGGTTCCTTATATTTCTAATTCTCTTGTAAAGTATTTTCACTTGGTAACACAATATGTATATCTACTATTGTAACGGAAAGACTAATTTTTTTCCATAGATTTCTTTGTTTCTCCACGACAATCGCATGAAAAATTTTCTTTTCCCTTTTCCAATGTTATCTCTTAAAAATTTTTTTAATGCTTAAGAACTTCCTCTAAATATTGCATGGGTTTTAAACCGATCACAAATCGCTTCTTTTTCATTGCCAATTCTTTCTACACTCCAGCGTCCTCTTACTGCTCGGTGAAACAATTCATAATTTTTATAATTCAAATAATCCAGCATTTTCTAGTACAAACGGTCAAATTATTCATAATCAATTTGATGATTTGAATATATTATAAAGTATTCTACCATGAGTAATGAAATTACATATGACTCAGACATCAATGGTTTTAAGTCAAATGTTGCGAGAGATAAATGCAAATTCTCCAATACAATATGCCACTGTATCAGTTCCAACTCAGACGGAACCACAAACAACAGCAGTGCCAACAACTCCAACTTCAATGACTGTTCCAGTAGAGAATCAAGATATAGAGAATATTGAGGTAGAGGATACTACTGAATTGAGTGCTGAAGATATATCATAGGAAGATATAGAAATCTCAAGCGAATATACAAAAGAATCAACAAGAAATTATACAGTGGAAGATAAGGAAGAGTTTGAGACTTGCTAATGAAATATTGACAAGAAATATGATAGATTAATTGCGATAATAGAAGAAATATGATGTACTAAAACAAGGTACTATCATAACGGTAGGTAGTATGTCCTCGGTTCTGTAACTGTAAACCCAGTATGCAGAAAGGGGGATACTTATTTTTTTTAAAAAAGAAAACCCCACTTTCTGACAAAACAGAAAAGGGGGTGATATGTATGACAGACTATGAAATCTTAATGATAGTTTTCACAGTGATGGGAATAAATCTAACCATCTTGCTGAAGTACATAGATGAAAAAAAGAAGTAACCACCCCCGCCAAAGGTAACGTTACTTCTTTTTTGAATAACTAACCGAGGGCAACCGTCTACTGGTAGCACTCTTATAATATTATACTAGCATAGTAGTAAGAATATGTCAATATTTTAAAAGATAAATACAAGACAATCGCATGAATGTTTATCTTTTATTGAAACGCATAATTTCATTATTTTTAATCAAATTTTATCCTGAATTTTCTAAAAAATCAACAATTTATAACGTATTTTAGCTCTAAAATTGAATTGTTAACAAAAAGTTCATTCATGCGATTGTGGTGTTGTTTCTCTATATAAAAAATAGGCAAGCCCTTTTACCTATTTTGTAATGGAACTTACCTATCTTTTATAATTTTTTTATTTGAAATTACAGAGTATTTTTTGCAGCAACAATAATGATTTCTTCTGATGGGTGAATCATTTGCATTTCCACTTCCATAAGCATCATAATTTTGTCAAAGTCTACGGAACCTGCAAAGTCCATAACTCTTGCTCCTGCACAGATATAGTAATCTGGTCGAAGAATAGCATCTTGCTTGTAAATGGATAATTCTTCCCATAGTTGTGATACAATATTTCTATAAGAACCTGCTCTTGTAAGAACAGCCTTTCCATCATTACGTTGCACTTTGATAAATCCTTTTTTATCTAAAATACGAACTGGATGTTTTCCTTTTTTATCCATTCCAAATACAAAGAAATTCTTTGTTGCACATTCTTTTGTAATGGCATTTGGCTGTTCTTTTAAGTCGTCTGCTGCCAACTGTCTTGCCTCTTCTTCCGTACATTCCTTTAATAAATCTGTTGTTTTTACTTCCGTAGAACCTAGGGCAATGGCTGTTAATTTAGACGTTTGTGGGTCAATTTCTATATGTACATCAACGGTATCTGCAGCTGCACCACTTTCCACTGCTTTATCAATGGCTTCTGCCTTAATGGCACGAATATCTTCTGGAGTTGGATTTGGAACAACACGTTCTACCACATCACGAACCATAGCAAGAGCAACACCAATAGAGGAAATAACTTCTGCATTGTCTGGAATGGAATATTTTAATCCCATTTTATCAGAACAAAATCCAATAAGTGAAGCAGCTCCTCCACCTACACCTACTAAACTAATTTGATCTTTTTCTAGTCGATATTTTTCTGCTAGTTCTAAAATGATTGGTTGAATTTTTCATAGGCTCTTGTTAAAATTTGTTTTGCTACTTCTTCGACCGTTACTCCCATATAATCAGCCAGTGGTTTCATTGCCTTTCTTGCTGCATTTGCATTTCCATAAGCAAAATATTCTGGTTTGATTAATCCAAGTACATTTGCTGCACAAGTATTTGTAATGGTAATTCTTTTTCCATTTTTTAATTCAATGGCAACGTAATCACTTGGGTCGCCTTCTTTTGGAGAAAAGAAAATGACTTTTGGATCTACAATTTCTTCTTCTGGAGTAAATACTGCATAATCCATACCAGCAATGTGAGCAGAACGTGGTCCTACGTCTTTTACTCCACCTTTGTCAGCACGAATCATACTACCACCTG
>CAJFOH010000160.1 GCA_904395845.1 uncultured Lachnospiraceae bacterium | reverse complement strand
TATCCGATGAGAAAAAAGAAGAATATAAGGCTAAATTAGAGGAGGAGTTTTCTTCTAGTTTTCTTTCAGCTTATGAAATGATTGCCGATTATATGGAAACATTGAAAAATAGAACAGATGTTGAAATTCAAGAAGATGGTCTTTGGGCATTAAAAAATGGAGAAAAGTATTATGAATATTTATTCCAAAGTGCCACTGGTTCTGACCGTAAGGTAGAGCAAACAAGAAATTTGTTGTATCATATTGCTAATGATGCTTGGGAACAAATAATGGAAATCTTAGAAAAGAATCCAGAATTGGAAGAAGAATTTTATAATGATGAAATAAAAACAGGTTATACAGATTATCAAACAATGCTCTCTGATTTAGAGGAAAAAATAAAAGAAGATTTTCCAGAGATTAGCAACATTACTTATGAAATTGAGCCTATTGCAGAGGAAGTAGCAAATGATGGTGTAGCTGCTTACTTTAATATCCCTGCCATTGATGGTACAACACCTAAAAAAATACGTGTTAATGAGTCCAATGAAGAACAATCCATTGATAGTATTTCTACCTTTAAAACCATTGCTCATGAAGGCTTTCCAGGACATATGTATCAAATTCAATATTTGTATGAAACAATGGAACATCCATGGCAAAAAGTAAATACAAATATTGGGTTTGATGAAGGAATGGCAACCTATATTGAATTTTACGCATTAAAATATTTGGAGAATATTGATGAAGACTATCTACGACTATATGAAAATATGGAAGTGTATTCTAACTGTGTGTTTGCAATTTTAGATATTAACATTCATTATGATAATTTAACAAAAGAAGAAGTGATAGATATGTTATCAGAAATGGGATATGATGAAGAAGCTACAAATGGAATTTACAGTCAACTACAAAACAATCCTACTGCATTTTTATCGTATTATGTTGGCTATGCCGAGATTATAGATTTAAAAAATAAAGCAGTAGAAAAATTAGGTGATGACTTTAATGATAAACAATTCCATGAAGCATTACAAAAAAATGGTTCTGTTCCATTTCCTATTATAAAGGAAAGTGTGCAAAACTATATCAAAGAATATGAATAAAAAAATTGTAAGATAAAGTAGATAGGCATAACATTTTTATACTGTATTTTGTTTTAGATACCGATGAAAGTGGAAATGACTTATCAAAAAAGATGGTGGAAAGTAACCAAGGAAAGAGAGAGTAATAGAAAAGGAGATGATGATATGATACAAGAGTTAGTAACAAAAGCAAGGTCCTATCGTAGATTTGATGAGAGTAAAAAAATATCTATGGAACAACTAAAAGAGTTTGCTAATCTAGGAAGACTTTCCCCATGTGGTGGTAACAAGCAATATATTAAGTATGCCCTAATTTGCGAGGAAGCAATGAATGAAAAAGTATTTGAATGTCTTGGATGGGCAGGATATTTAAAGGATTGGGACGGTGCAGAAAAAGGAGAACGTCCAACAGGGTATATTGTATTGCTTCGTGATAAGACAATCAATGGGAATATGACTGTAGATGAGGGCATTGCAGCTCAAAGCATTTTTTTAGGTGCTATGGAACAAGGAATTGGTGGTTGTATGATTATGAATTGTAATCGTGAGAAGTTAGCAAATTACTTAGAGTTAGATACAACAAAGTACGCAATAAGTATGGTAATTGCTTTGGGTGTTCCAAAGGAGATTGTTGTAATAGAAGAAATGCAAAGCAATGACGATGTAACATATTATCGAGATGAAAATAAAGTTCATCATGTTCCAAAACGAAAATTAGACGATATTATTGTTAAAATAATAGAATAATATAAAAAATAAAGCCATAACACAAAACCAAAAGCAACTGTAAATACTACTTAAGAGGATAGATAAGAATCATATTTGTAGTAGAAAAATAGCTTTTGGTTTTATGTTTTATTTTTGATATTTCATAGAAAAAGAATGAAAGAATATTACATAAAAAATAATAGTCACATAGGTTTTTTTAAAAGAAAAATAATGTTGACAATAGAAAAAATGTGTGTTAATATGTTAGGTGCGTTATTATGCGATAATAGGAAAAATGTTTCCTAATTTAGATAGAAATGCGTTGAAATATAAAGAAAAACAGGGGTGAAACGTCAAATGGATAAAAGTAGAATCCGACCTGTCAAGTCAGGAAAAAGTTTAAGAATGAGTTACTCAAGACAGAAAGATGTTCTTGAGATGCCTAATCTAATCGAGATTCAAAAGAATTCCTACCAATGGTTTTTAGAGGAAGGATTAAGAGAAGTATTACAAGATATCTCTCCTATCTCTGATTTTAGTGACCATTTAAGTTTAGAATTCGGCGGTTTTAGACTTTGCACAAATGAAACAAAATATACAATTGAAGAGTGTAAGGAAAGAGATGCTACTTATGCAGCACCTTTAAAAGTAACCGTTAAATTGTATAACAAAGAAAAAGACGAAATGAAAGAACATGAAATCTTCATGGGTGATTTACCTTTAATGACGGATACAGGTTCATTTGTGATCAATGGTGCAGAACGAGTTATCGTTAGCCAGTTGGTACGTTCCCCTGGTATCTATTATGGAATCGCTCACGATAAGATTGGTAAGAGATTATTTTCGTCTACGGTAATTCCAAATCGTGGAGCTTGGTTGGAATATGATACAGATTCAAACGATATTTTCTTTGTTCGTGTAGACCGTACTCGTAAAGTTCCAGTAACAGTTTTAATTCGTGCATTAGGTTTAGGGACAAACCAAGAAATTATCGATTTGTTTGGTGAAGAACCAAAGATTATAGCAAGTTTACAAAAAGATACATCTGATAATTATCAAGATGGTTTATTAGAATTATATAAGAAGATTCGTCCAGGTGAACCATTATCCGTAGATAGTGCAGCTAGCCTTTTAAATAGTATGTTCTTTGATCCAAGAAGATACGATTTAGCAAAAGTTGGACGTTATAAGTTTAATAAAAAGCTTCACTTTAAAAACCGTATTAGTGGACATACATTGGCAGAAGATGTTATTGATCCTACAACAGGTGAAGTATTAGTAGAAGCAGGAACTACATTAACAAGAAAATCAGCAGAAGAAATCCAAAATGCAGCAGTACCTTATGTATTTATTGAAACAGAAGAAAGAAAGGTAAAAGTTCTTTCTAATATGATGGTAGATGCTAGAGCTTATGTTGATTTTGATGTAGAAGAATTGGGAGTAAATGAATTAGTATTCTACCCAGTGCTTGAAGCGATTCTTTCTGAAAATGAAACAGAAGAAGAAATTAAGATGGCAATTAAGAGAAATATTGCTGACTTAATTCCAAAGCATATTACAAAGGAAGATATTCTTACATCTATTAACTATTGCTTACATTTAGAATATGGCATTGGTACAGATGATGATATCGACCATTTAGGAAATAGAAGAATTCGTGCAGTTGGCGAGTTGTTACAAAATCAATATCGTATTGGTTTATCAAGAATGGAACGTGTAGTTCGTGAACGTATGACAACTCAAGATGTTGATGGAATTACACCACAATCACTAATTAATATTAAGCCAGTAACTGCTGCTGTAAAAGAGTTCTTTGGAAGTTCTCAGTTATCTCAGTTTATGGATCAAAACAATCCACTTGCTGAATTAACACATAAAAGACGTTTATCTGCACTTGGTCCAGGTGGTTTATCAAGAGATCGTGCAGGGTTTGAGGTTCGAGATGTTCACTATTCTCACTATGGTAGAATGTGTCCGATTGAAACACCAGAAGGTCCAAATATCGGTCTTATTAACTCCTTAGCAACTTACGCTAGAGTAAATGAATATGGATTTATTGAAGCACCATATCGTGTGCTTGATAAGACAGATCCAAAGAACCCAGTAGTTACAGATGAAGTTGTGTACTTAACAGCAGATGAAGAAGATGATTATGTAGTAGCACAAGCTAACGAACCAGTAGATGAAAATGGACACTTTGTTCATAACAATGTTTCTGGTCGTTTCCGTGAAGAAACATCTGAATTTGAAAAACGACAAGTAGATCTTATGGACGTATCTCCTAAGATGGTATTCTCAGTAGCTACTTCTATGATTCCTTTCCTTGAAAATGACGATGCTAACCGTGCCTTAATGGGATCAAACATGCAACGTCAGGCAGTACCACTTATGATTACAGATGCTCCAGTTGTTGGAACAGGAATGGAAGATAAGACAGCAGTAGACTCTGGTGTTTGTGTAGTTGCTAGAAATAGCGGTGTAGTAGAACGTTCTGCTTCCAATGAAATCATTGTGAAATGTGATGATGGAACAAAGGATACTTACCGTTTAACAAAGTTTGCTAGAAGTAACCAAAGTAACTGCTACAACCAAAAACCAATTGTAGTAAAAGGGGAACGTGTAGTAGCAGGTCAAGTAATTGCAGATGGTCCATCTACAAGTAAAGGTGAAATCGCCCTTGGTAAGAACCCATTAATCGGCTTTATGACTTGGGAAGGTTACAACTACGAAGATGCTGTATTATTAAGTGAACGTTTGGTACAAGAAGATGTTTATACTTCTATTCATATTGAAGAGTACGAAACAGAAGCGAGAGATACAAAGTTAGGACCAGAAGAAATTACAAGAGATGTACCAGGTGTTGGTGATGATGCGTTAAAGAACTTAGATGAAAGAGGTATCATTCGTATCGGTGCAGAAGTTCGTGCTGGAGATATTTTAGTTGGTAAGGTTACACCAAAGGGTGAAACGGAATTAACAGCAGAAGAACGTTTATTACGTGCAATCTTTGGTGAAAAGGCAAGAGAAGTAAGAGATACTTCGTTAAAAGTGCCACACGGAGCATATGGTATTGTTGTAGATGCCAAAGTATTTACAAGACAAAATAGTGATGAACTTGCCCCAGGTGTAAATGAAACTGTTCGCATTTACATTGCTCAAAAGAGAAAAATCTCTGTTGGGGATAAGATGGCTGGTCGACATGGTAACAAAGGGGTAGTATCTCGTGTATTACCAGTAGAAGATATGCCATTCTTACCAAACGGACGTCCTCTTGATATCGTTCTTAATCCATTAGGGGTACCATCTCGTATGAATATTGGACAGGTACTTGAAATACATTTAAGTCTTGCTGCAAGAGCACTTGGATTTAACATTGCAACACCAGTATTTGATGGTGCAAATGAAAATGATATTATGGATACCTTAGAAGTTGCTAACGACTATGTAAATAGCGAATGGGACGAATTTAAGGAAAAATATCAAGAAATATTAAAACCAGAAGTTATTGAATATTTAGGTAATAACTTAGAGCATAGAGAATTGTGGAAGGGAGTTCCACTATCAAGAGATGGAAAGGTAAGACTTCGTGATGGTAGAACAGGGGAATACTTTGATAGCCCTGTAACAATTGGTCACATGCATTATCTAAAACTACATCACTTAGTAGATGATAAGATTCATGCTCGTTCCACTGGTCCTTACTCACTTGTAACACAACAACCATTAGGTGGTAAGGCGCAATTTGGTGGACAAAGATTTGGGGAAATGGAAGTTTGGGCTTTAGAGGCTTATGGTGCTTCTTACACATTACAAGAAATCTTAACTGTAAAGTCTGATGATGTGATTGGACGTGTTAAGACATACGAAGCAATCATTAAGGGAGAAAATATTCCTGAGCCAGGTATTCCTGAATCCTTCAAGGTATTATTAAAAGAACTTCAATCCTTAGGATTAGATGTTCGTGTTCTTCGTGACGATAATACTGAAGTAGAAATCACTGAGACAATTGATTGTGGTAATACAGATTTCCGTTCTATTATGGAAGGGGAAGACCGTCATTACGATGATCAAGAACTTGGTAGCTATGGATATACAAAGCAAGAAGTATCAGATGGTGAATTTGTTAATGTAGAGGAAGAAGAACCTGATTTTGATGAATTCTTAGATGCTGATTTAG
Organism: uncultured Lachnospiraceae bacterium; assembly: GCA_904395845.1. Lineage (GTDB taxonomy): Bacteria > Bacillota > Clostridia > Lachnospirales > Lachnospiraceae > Fimimorpha. The sequence continues at coordinate 1,257 of CAJFOH010000160.1, read as the reverse complement.
ATATGGATATAGAAGAATAAAAAGAAAGGCAGTTGCTTCTTAGTGGGGCAACTGCTGAAGTTATAGCTAAAGCATAGCAAAGCATAGCTAAAGCATTGCATAGCAACTATGTTTCATAGTAATAGTGCTATTAAATGAGAACTCTCAAAATATGTTTTTATAGTAGATATTTTGTAAAATAAAGAAGGGAGTGCCAATATGCCTGAAACAAATAATGAAACCTATCAACCAATGACATTTGATGCCATTAAAATTGGTTTGGCTTCACCTGAAAAAATTATTGAATGGTCAAGAGGGGCAGTTACAAAGCCAGAAACAATCAATTATAGAACATTAAAGCCAGAAAGAGATGGACTTTTCTGTGAACGAATTTTTGGACCACAAAAGGACTGGGAATGTCATTGTGGAAAGTATAAAAAAGTTCGTTATCAAGGTGTTGTATGTGATCGTTGTGGTGTAGAAGTTACAAAAGCAAGTGTTCGTAGAGAACGTATGGGTCACATTGAATTAGCAGCACCAGTATCTCATATTTGGTATTTTAAAGGAATTCCAAGTAGAATGGGGCTTATCTTAGATATTTCTCCAAGAACATTAGATAAAATTTTATATTTTGCATCTTATGTTGTATTAGACAAGGGAAATACTGATTTACAATATAAGCAAGTATTATCTGAAAAAGAGTTTAGAGATGCAGTAGAAAAATGGGGATATAAAGCATTCCGTGTAGGCATGGGTGCAGAAGCAATCCAAGAGTTATTAAGAAACATTGATCTGGAAAAAGAAAGTGAAGAATTAAGACATGGATTAATAGATGCTTCTGGACAAAAGAGAGCTAGAATTATTAAGCGTTTAGAAGTTGTAGAAGCGTTTAGAAATTCTAATAACAAGCCAGAATGGATGATTTTAAATGCAATCCCAGTAATCCCACCAGATTTACGTCCAATGGTACAATTAGATGGTGGTCGTTTTGCAACATCTGACTTAAATGATTTATATAGAAGAATTATTAATAGAAATAACCGTTTAGCAAGACTTCTTGAACTTGGTGCTCCAGATATCATTGTTCGTAATGAAAAGAGAATGCTTCAAGAAGCAGTAGATGCTTTGATTGATAATGGTAGAAGAGGTCGTCCAGTTACAGGTCCAGGTAACCGTGCATTAAAATCTCTTTCTGATATGCTAAAAGGTAAGCAAGGACGTTTCCGTCAAAACTTACTTGGTAAGCGTGTTGACTACTCTGGACGTTCTGTTATCGTA
>CAJFOH010000159.1 GCA_904395845.1 uncultured Lachnospiraceae bacterium | reverse complement strand
GCCCTTTCACGGCGGTAACAGGGGTTCGATTCCCCTTGGAGTCATTAAAAGATAAAATGATAAAAAAGTAGTTTCTAATAATAGAGACTACTTTTTTTCTTATAAAGAAGGGTTTTTATTATTGATATTTTTATTTCTTATGTGCAGTAATAATTGTATAGCTATATGCATTTACTGTTATAATACAATTATCAACACTAATATACCAATTTTTTCCTTTTCTTGAGATAATTGCATTAGAAGAAAGAATTTTACTTCTGCACCAGTCAACTACCTCATCTGTTTCTAATGATAGGTTTCTTTTTATTCATATAATACACAATTCAGTTGTATGTAATTTATCCAAATGGTTTAATAAGGCACTGCTTAAATCCATATTATAAGTATCTCCTATCGTTTAATACGCTTTTTTAATTACAGCATATGGTAATACATATGACTAGGTTAGATTTATAATATATTGCATAATCTATGAAAAGAATTAGTATGAAGTGTATAGGTATTTTTAAAGTATAGATTACTTAGAATAAATTGTGGCTGGTCATAGTTAGGAGAAATGATAGTAAGAATGAAAAATTCATAGGGGAAAGTTCTTTTATAAGAAATTTGTTATATAAGAACTTCTTTATATAGGAAGTGTTTATAGGGAATATTTTTATAAAAAACACTATCTATACTATGAGAATTAACTAGTAGAACCCAACGGACATAATATCTGCTAAAAAGTATAGATAGTGTAAATACTGATTGTAAAAAGTTATTTTACAATTTAAGATAATTAAAATAAGGTATTTCCATTAAAGATTGCTTTTACTTGTTGAATTTCTTCTTGAGTAGCCGGAGCTGCTGGTTCATAATAGCCATGATTTTTTGCAAGTTCATAAAGTTCATATTGGCAAGTTTCACCAGAATTTCTCATTTGAATTAAAGTTTGTCTTAATTGTGGATTAGCAGTTTGTGTAATCATTTGTTCCATACTTTGTAAGCTAGCATTGATTTGTGATAATGCATCTGATACCATAGTTTTTTCTTGCATTTTTATATCCTCCTATTTTAAAAATCCCATAAGTTGTTGTTTTGCATCTTTAGCAGTTTGTGCAGATTTTTGGAAGTATTGTTTGAATTCTGGACTTTCAGCTTGCTCTGCATAAGAAGACATTTTACAAGAAAGAGTGTCATTTGCCATAATAAGATGGCGTAGTGTTTGTAATTCCATTTCGTTAATTGTAGCCATAGTTATAGTGACCTCCTAAAAATTTTTTAGCAGTTATAGTATGTGAGAAAATGAGAAAAATATGTAGAAGGATAAGAAAATAGTTTTTCCTATGTCTATTGACTTTTGTATCTAACCGTTTTAAAATAAGAACACACAAATTAGTTAAATGGTTAAAATGTTAGAAAAAATTGATTTTAAGGAAACATTTTACAACATACTAATGAAATGAAATGGGAAAAGGAGACGAGATATGAAAAAGAACAGACAGTTAAAATTTGAAACATTACAACTTCATGTAGGACAGGAACAACCAGATATTGCAACAGGAGCAAGAGCAGTTCCAATTTATCAAACAACATCTTATGTATTTGATAATTGTGCACATGCTGCTGCAAGATTTGATTTAAGTGATAATGGAAACATATACAGTAGATTAGGAAACCCTACGGAAGATGTGTTTGAACAAAGAATTGCAGCACTTGAAGGTGGTGTAGGTGCGTTGGCATTAGCATCTGGTGCAGCAGCTATTACCTATGCGTTTCAAGGATTGGCACAAGCTGGGGATCACATTGTGGCGGCAAAGACGATTTATGGAGGTACATATAATTTATTGGCAAATACATTACCTGAGTTTGGAATTACAACTGACTTTGTAGATCCAGATGAAAAGGGGGCATTTGAACAAGCAATAAAAGAGAACACAAAGGCTATTTTTATTGAATCCATTGGAAATCCAAATGCAAGTTTAATTGATATTAAAGAAGTTGCCGATATTGCACATAAGCATAAGATTCCATTAGTAGTAGATAGCACATTTGCAACTCCATATTTACTTCGTCCAATTGAATTTGGTGCAGATATTGTAGTACATTCAGCCACAAAATTTATTGGTGGACATGGAACAGCATTAGGAGGAGTTATTGTTGATAGTGGAAATTTTGATTGGGAGAAGTCTGGAAAGTTTCCATCTTTGACAGAGCCAAATCCATCTTATCATGGAATTAGTTTTACAAAAGTTGCAGGAAAAGCAGCATTTATTACAAAATTAAGAGCAGTACTTTTAAGAGATACTGGTGCATGTATTTCACCATTTCATTCTTTCTTGTTTTTACAAGGATTAGAAACATTATCTTTACGAGTAGAGCGTCATGTTGAAAATACATTAAAAGTAGTAGAATTTTTGAAAAATCATCCAAAGGTTGAAAGTGTTAATCATCCATCGTTACCAGATAGTCCATATCATAACCTATATAATCAGTATTTTAAAAAGGGTGGAGCATCTATATTTACATTTGAAGTAAAAGGTGGAATCAAGGAAGCACAACAATTTATTGACCATTTGGAAATTTTCTCATTATTAGCAAATGTTGCTGATGTGAAATCATTGGTTATTCACCCAGCTACTACCACTCATTCTCAAATGAATGAAACAGAATTATTAGAAGCAGGTATTAAGCCAAATACGATTCGATTGTCTATTGGTATCGAACATATTGATGATATTTTGTACGATATGGAACAGGCATTTGAGTATGTAACTGAATGATCATAGGAATTAATAGAATATTTACTATAAAGAAATTACTCCTGTAAATATTGATGGAAATAGAATCAATATTTACAGGAGTATTTATATTAGTAGAATTAAAATGTATTTGTGAATTGTGAATAAAATATCAAACTATTTTTGGCTATAATATATAAAAAACTTTCCATTAAATCAAAACTATGATACAATTAATGTATAAAAGTATTAAAACATAGGTAGGTTTTATTCTAATTAATCGTAATATATGATTAATTAGAATAAATGGTATATTAAGATTTTTTGGAGAAGTGATTATGAGAGATGAAAGATATTTAAAGCTATTGGCAAAAGAGTATCCTACAATCAAAGAGGCTTGTAGTGAGATTATTAATTTGAATGCAATTTGTGGATTACCAAAAGGAACGGAATATTTTTTCAGTGATTTGCATGGAGAGTACGAAGCATTTATACATTTGTTACGAAGTGCTTCAGGAATTATTCGTATAAAGATAAAAGAAACATTTGATAATAGTTTATCAGAGATAGAGCAAAATTTATTGGCAAATTTAATTTATGAACCTGAGAAAATTTTAAATCAAAATAAAAAAGAAGACAATTTTGAGGATTGGAAAAAGATTACAATTTATCGTTTGGTAGAACTGTGCAAAGTGGTATCTTCAAAATACACTCGCTCTAAAGTAAGAAAAAAGATGCCACAGGAGTTTTCCTATATTTTAGACGAATTATTACATGTAAATTATAGTGAATCTAACAAAAAGATGTACTATACAGAGATTATCCACACTATGTTACAAATTGACATTGCAGATGAATTTATTAAACAGTTATGTTTTCTTATTCAACGTTTAAGCGTAGATAGTTTGCATATTATTGGTGATATTTTTGATAGAGGTCCAAGACCAGATATTATAATGGATGAAATTATTGATTTTCATAATGTGGATATTCAATGGGGAAATCATGATATTTCATGGATGGGGGCAGCAGCTGGAAATGAAGTATTAATTGCAAATGTAGTGCGGTTGGGAATTAGATATAATAATTTTGATGGATTGGAAGATGGATATGGAATTAATTTACGAGCATTGTCTATGTTTGCAGCACAAGAATATAAAGATGATCCTTGTGAATGTTTTCAACCGAAAATATTAGATGAAAATCAATATGATTTAGTAGATCCTAGTTTAGCAGCTAAAATGCATAAAGCAATTACAATGATACAATTCAAATTAGCAGGTCAATTAATAGAGCGCCATCCTGAATATAATATGGAATCAAGAAATGTATTAAAACATATCAACTATGAAAAAGGAACTATTTGTATTGATGGAAATGAGTATGCGTTATTAGATACTAATTTTCCAACCATTGATAAAAAAGACCCACTAAAACTGACAAAGGGTGAAGAAGAATTAATGAAGACGTTACTAGCGTCCTTTCGACATAGTGAAACATTACATAGACACATTCGATTTTTACATTCCCATGGTAGTTCTTATAAGTGTGTCAATTCAAATTTATTATTTCATGGTTGTATTCCAATGACAGATAAAGGAGAATTTCAACAAATAAAAGTAGGAAATCAATGTTATTCAGGAAAAGCTTATATGGATTATGTGAATGAACAAGTACATAATTCTTATTTTTTAGAGGAGGGCAGTAAAGAACGAAAAGATGCCCTAGATTTTATGTGGTATTTATGGTGTGGTTCTTATTCGCCAATGTTTGGAAAAAGTAAATTGGCAGCATTTGAACAATATTTTGTGAAGGAAAAGGAAGCACAGAAAGAGTTGTTAAATCCCTATTACAAGCTATCGGAAAAAGAAGAAATTTGCAATAAGATTTTTCATGAATTTGGTTTAGTTCCAGAAACTTCTCACATTATTAACGGACATGTTCCAGTTAAAATAAAAGACGGAGAAAAACCAGTGAAAGCAAATGGAAAGTTGTATGTTATTGACGGTGGGATTTCAAAGGCATATCATTCAAAAACAGGAATTGCTGGATATACCCTTATTTACAATTCCAAATATTTGGCACTGGCAGAACATAGAAATTATATGAAATTAGAAGATATTGGTGGAAGTTATACACCAGAAGTTCAAGTAGTAGAGCTTATGAAAAAACGAGTGTTAGTAGCGGATACAGATATTGGAAGACAATTAGAGGAACAAATGGAGGATTTAAAAGCATTAGTAAAGGCTTACCAAGAAGGCACATTAAAAGAAAGAGTAAAATAATTGGTTCTTTTTTGAAAAACTTGTACATATAGTGTGAAAAAAGAGAGATGGAGTTTGCCATGTTAGAAGCATTTTCCAATATGAATAAACAAGTAAATGCAGTATTGTGGGGACCAATCATGCAAGCAGTTTTTTTAGGAGTAGGATTATACTTTTCAATAAGCTGTGGTTGGTTACCAATTACCAAATGGAAAGTTTGGCTTAAATATACACTATTATCTTGTTTTTCAAAAGAAGAAGGAAAAAAGGAAGAACATTCTATTTCACAATTTCAGTCTATCTGTACTACACTTGCAGCAACCATTGGAACAGGAAATATTGTAGGAGTTGCTACGGCATTAACATTTGGAGGACCAGGAGCAATTTTTTGGATGTGGCTTAGTTCCATACTAGGAATGATGACTACTTATGGGGAGAATGTACTTGGGATTAAATATCGTTACAAAGATAAAAATGGAGCTTTTATTGGTGGTCCTATGGCATATATGGAGAAAGGAATTAAGAAAAAATGGATGGCAATTGTATTTGCAGGATGTTGTGTTTTTTCTTCCTTAGGAATGGGAAATATGGCGCAGGCAAATTCGGTTGCAAGTGCAATTAGTAGCACATTTTCTTTTTCTCCTAAGATAATAGGAATTATATTATCTGGGATTGTAGGGATGATTATGATAGGTGGAATTAAGAGAATTGGAAAAGTGGCAGAGATGGTTGTTCCATTTATGGCTGGAATTTTTTTTCTTGGTTCATTTGCCGTACTAATTAAGAGAGCAGAGTATATTCCTAGTGCATTTTGTGATATTGTAGTTATGGCAGTCAATCCAAAAGCTAGTATTGCAGGTGTTCTATCTTACACAGTTATGGTATCTATGCGACTAGGAATTGCAAGAGGGATTTTTACTAACGAGGCTGGGCTTGGAAGTTCTGTTGTCATTAATAGCAATTCAGCAGTGAAAGAACCTGTAATTCAAGGAATGTGGGGGATTTTTGCAGTATTTGCAGATACCATTGTTATGTGTACGATTACAGCACTTGTGATTTTAGTGTCTGGAGTATATGACATAGATGTGTATAATGCAGCGCTACATACTCCCATTTTTGAGCAGTTACCAAATGGTGTTGTATTAACTTCAGCAGCATTTTCTAGTGTTCTTGGAAGTTATGGGCAGTATTTTGTAACAATTTCAATGCTATTTTTTGGATTTGCAACCTTATTAGCATGGGCATATTGTGGGGAACAATGTGTAAAATATATGTTCGGAGAAAAAGCAATAGGGGTGTATCAATTTATCTTTCTTATCTGTATTTTTTTAGGGTGTATGTTACGGTTAGATATTGTGTGGGAGCTTTGCGATACCTTTAATGGACTTATGGCAATTCCAAATTTAATTGCCATTGTTTTGTTAGGAAAGGAAGTAAAGGAAGAAACAAAAAAATTCTTTCAAAAACAGGGAAAATAACAAAATATAAGACATCTTTTCTATTCAAATAGTTGACGTAAGAAAAATTACATTATACAATAGGTTTATAGACATCGTGAGCGAACATCAGTAGGAATATAAAATCAATAGAGAAAAGAGGGAATGTGTATGGGGTATAAAATACTAGAGATAGATCATTTATTAAAGCCTTACGAAAAACAAATTGATGTTCGTATGAGCAAATACAAGGAAAAGAAAAAAAAGTTGTTAAAAAAAGGAGAAACTCTTGTAGATGTAGCCAATGGATATCACTATTTTGGAATCCATAAGATAAAAGGTGGATGGGTATATAGAGAATGGGCACCTAGTGCAGAAGCCATGTATTTTACTGGCGATTTTAATGATTGGAATCAAACGTCCCATCCGATGAATTATTTGGGAGATGGAGTGTTTGAGATTGTTCTAAAGGGAGCAAAGGCACTTTGGAATGGTTGTAAGGTAAAGGCAATTGTAAAGCATAATGGACAATTGCTAGAACGTATTCCAGCTTATGCTACTTATGTGGTGCAAGATTCTAATACATACGAATGGAATGCAACTATTTGGAATCCTAGAAAGCCATTTGTATGGAGTGATGAAGACTTTAAAAGGGAAAACATTCCATATATTTATGAATGTCATATTGGTATGGCACAAGAAAAATATGGGGTTGGTACTTATGTGGAATTTAAAGAAAATGTGTTACCTAGGGTGAAAGAATTAGGGTATAATACATTGCAAATTATGGCGATTATGGAACATCCATACTATGGCTCTTTTGGATATCAAGTATCCAACTTTTTTGCACCGTCTTCTCGATTTGGGACACCAGATGAATTAAAAGATTTAATCAATACAGCTCATAATATGGGAATTGCAGTATTACTAGACGTAGTGCATTCACATGCAGTAAAAAATACTTATGAAGGATTAAGCGAGTTTGATGGAACTCCTTATCAATATTTCCATGATGGAGAAAAGGGGATCCATAGAGATTGGGATACAAGATTGTTTGATTATGGAAAACATGAAGTCATTCATTTTTTACTTTCTAATTTAAAATATTGGATGGAGGAGTTCCATTTTGACGGTTTCCGTTTTGATGGGGTAACTTCTATGATTTATCACAATCATGGGATTGGAGAATGTTTTGACCATTATGACAAGTATTATTCTGACAATGTAGATGTAGATGCACTTATCTACTTACAGCTTGCCAATGAGTTAATTCATAAATTAAATAAAAAAGCTATTACCATTGCAGAGGATATGTCTGGTATGCCAGGAATGTGTTTGCCAATTTCCAAAGGTGGAATTGGGTTTGATTACCGTTTGGCAATGGGGGTAGCAGATTTATGGATTAAATATTTAAAACATATTCCAGATGAGTATTGGGATATTTGGAACTTGTGGTACGAGCTGACATCAAGAAGACCACAGGAGAAAGTAATTGGTTATGTAGAAAGTCATGACCAAGCATTAGTAGGAGATAAAACAGTAATGTTTCGCCTATGTGATAAAGAGTTATACTGGTCCATGGAAAAAGATGCAGAAAATGTTATTATTGATCGTGGAATTGCTTTACATAAAATCATTCGTTTATTAACACATTCTTTAGTAGGCGATGGATATTTAAACTTTATGGGAAATGAATTTGGTCATCCAGAATGGATTGATTTTCCAAGAGAGGGCAATGGTTGGAGCTACCAATATTGTAGAAGACAATGGAGTTTGGTGGATCGTTCTGACTTAAAATATGAATGGCTCAATGAATTTGATAAAGCAATGATTCAAATGTCTAAAAAGACACGATTATTTTCTAAGCATGAAGTATATAATTTGTGGGTGCATCAAGGGGATAAAGTTTTAGCATATGAAAGAAATCAGATGACATTTATTTACAATATACATCCAACAGCTTCTTTTAGTGGATATTTTATTCCAGTATCCAAAGAAGGTGTGTATCAAGTAATATTATCAACAGATGATAGCATATATGGTGGTCAAGATAGAATATCAAAAACTTATGAATATCATACAGAAAAGTTACCAGATGGCAGAGTTGGATTTTTAATTTATCTACCAAGTAGAACAGGTATGGTATTAAAGTATAAAGGAAAATAAGATTTTCTATTAGGAAAACATAGTAGAGAAATGTCCAATTGATTATCAACGAAATAGAGTTCAAATAAAAATGGGGCTGTGGCATGAATATTTTGTGCCACAGCCTTTTTTTATAACTATAAATTATAATTGCACATTTTTTTTATAAATGATTTGAAGTCCTTTTAGTAGTAAAGCATCATCATAAGTGATGGAATGAGTACAATGTGGAAGGATAAAGCGTGCAAGTCCTCCTGTTGCAATTACCGTAGCCGTCATACCAAGTTCTCCTTCAATTCGATCAATCATGCCATCAATTAGTGCTGCATTTCCAAAAATTGCGCCACTTTTCATACAGTCAATGGTATTTTTTCCAATGGCATGTGGTGGAGTTTCCAAACTGATTTTTGGAAGTTGTGATGTTTTGCTAATTAAAGAATCTGTGGCAACACGAAGTCCAGGAATAATTACACCACCAATATATTTTTTATCTTTATCAATAACAGACATAGTAGTAGCAGTTCCCATATCAATAACGATTAATGGAACTGGGTATTGGTGCATAGCAGCCACAGCATCTACCACAAGGTCACTTCCTAACTGTGCTGGGTTATCAATTGTAATATTTAGTCCAGTTTTTACTCCTGGTCCAATAAGAAGTGGTGCTTTTTCAATTACTTTTTCTACTGCTCTTGACATAGTGTTGGATAAAGGTGGTACAACGGAAGAAATAATGCCTCCATGAATAGAGTTAGGAGAAATATTATATAACTCTAAAATCGCTTTTAAACCAATGGCATATTCTAAATCTGTTTTTCCATTATCCGTAGATAGACGCTCTACAAAATAAGTAGTAGTATCATCAATACAACCAACTACAATATTACTATTTCCAATATCAATTGCTAAAATCATGTGTAACCTCCATTTTAAATATAAGTTTCTTTCTATTATGTCTAGTAAATAGTTATGATAGAAAGAATTTGTAGTAATATAACAAAGAAAAATTTTAAAATATACTTGTATAAAATGCTGATTGGTATTATAACATAGGTATTACAAAGGTGTAAAATGATTTTTATGAAAGAATAGGTGAATAATATGTTAAAAGGGAAGACCGTTATTTTAGGAGTAACAGGTAGTATAGCTGCCTATAAAATTGCAAATTTAGCTTCTGCATTGATAAAGCTACATGCAGATGTTCATGTATTAATGACAGAAAATGCTACCCATTTTATCAATCCTATTACATTTGAAACATTAACAAGTCATAAGTGTTTGGTAGATACATTTGACCGAAATTTTAATTATAATGTAGAACATGTATCTTTGGCAAAAAAAGCAGATTTGGTTGTGATTGCACCAGCATCAGCCAATGTGATAGGAAAAATGGCACATGGAATTGCAGATGATATGTTAACTACAACAGTATTGGCTTGTAAGTGTAAAAAGATAGTTTCTCCTGCGATGAATACCAATATGTATGAAAATCCCATTGTTCAAGATAATTTACAAACGTTAAAAAAATATGGCTTTACAATCATTGAGCCAGCAGTAGGGCTTCTTGCTTGTAAGGATGTAGGGGCAGGAAAAATGCCAGAACCAGAAGTAATATTACAATATATACTACAAGAATTATGTTATGAAAAAGATTTAAAAGGGAAGAACGTTTTAGTAACAGCAGGAGCAACCAAAGAGCCTATTGACCCTGTTCGATATATAACCAATCATTCTACTGGGAAAATGGGATATGCCATTGCAAAAATCGCAAGTATGCGTGGAGCAGATGTAACCTTAATTTCAGGAGAAAGTAAAGTGAAACCTTATCCATTTGTTAAGACTATATTTGTTGAAACAGCCAGTGAAATGTTTGAAACAGTAAAAGAATATTATAAAGATATGGATATTATTATAAAGGCAGCGGCAGTTGCTGATTATACTCCTAAGGAAGTTGCAGAAGAAAAAATAAAAAAACAAGATGGGGAAATGTCTATTGCTTGTAAGCGTACCACAGATATTTTGGCTTATTTAGGAGAGCATAGAAAAAAAGAGCAAAAAGTATGTGGTTTTGCTATGGAGACAGAGCATTTAATTGAAAATGCAACGAAGAAATTAGAAAAGAAAAAGGTGGATATGATTGTAGCAAATCATTTAAAAACAGAAGGTGCAGGATTTGGCGTAGATACTAATGTTGTAACATTAATTACAAAGGAAGAAGTAAAAGAATTACCAAAAATGACAAAGGAAGAAGTAGCATTTGAACTACTGAATCAGTTAAAATAAGAAAAGAGGTTGTCACATCAATGATACAAAATGATGTGGCAACTTTTTATTGGTACTTTCACTGTTTCGATTCATATAGTTATAAGAAAATAAAATTTTTTTATAAACTAATTAGATAACTAATTAAAATTTTATAAACATAGACGCCATATATTGACAAATGAAACAGAAGTGAATATATTAGAAATAGTTAGTTGACTAATTAAATAGTCCAATAGAAAAAACTAGGTAGACGAAAGGAGAAAACATGTGCTTGATACATTGGGAAAGATTGTAAAACTTTACTTTACAAGAAGTTTTGCCTTAAATGAAAAGTTAAATGTCCACCCTGGTCAAGTGGCACTTTTGCAAATGTTAGAACAGCAAGAGGGAATGTCACAAAAGGAATTGGCAAAGTGTATTATGGTAAAGCCTTCTACCATTACGGTAATGTTAAATCGTATGGAGGAGCGAGGCTTTATTAAAAAAGTACCACATCAAACAGATCATAGAAAAATATGTATTTATCTAACAAAAGAAGGGAAAGATGTGGTACAAAAGGTAAAAGAAAATACAATGGTAATTGAAGAAGAACTATTAAAAGGATTTTCAAAAGAAGAAAAGGAACAAGTATTTTCTTATTTTCAAAGAATGAAAGGAAATTTATTAGAAACAGTAGGAGAGTTTCAATTACCAAAGATGGTTCAATTACCAGAGATAGAACATTCGGATATAAGATGTAATACAAAAAAGAACGATTAAAAGGAGGTTATTATGCTAAAATTAATGAAATATTTAAAGCAATTTATAGGTAGCATTTTTCTTATTATTCTGTTACTGGTATTGCAAGCAGTTTGTGAGTTATCCTTGCCACAATATACATCAAATATTGTAAATGTGGGGATTCAACAAGGTGGAATTCAATCAAGTGTACCTGATGTCATTCGAGGTTCTAGCTTACAGGCAATTCAGATATTTCTAAATGATGAAGAAAAACAAATGGTAACCAATAGTTATGAAGAACTAAAAAAAGAGTCTATGGAACAAGATAAGTGGGACTCATTGGTTAAGAAATATCCAGCTCTTGAATCAGAACAATTATATCAATTAAAGGATTTAGACAAAGAACAACAAACTACATTGGAGGATACTTTAGTTGTTCCACTTATGATGATACAATCTATTGTTCAACAACAAGGAGAAGAGGGGGTATATCAAATCAGTCTTCTTCCAAGTAGTCAAATAGAACAAATGGTTGAACAGACAAAAACACAACTAGAAACAGTTGGGGATATGTTATCCCAACAAGTAGGAGTACAATTTGTAAAAGCAGAATATACAGCCATTGGAGTAGATATGGATCAGTTACAAAGTAATTACATATTTATTGCTGGTGCAAAAATGATTTTATTATCATTAGGTTCTATGGCAGCAGCAGTGTGTGTAACTTTCTTTGCTGCTCGAGTAGCTGCTTCTCTTGGTAAAAACCTAAGAGGAAATGTATTCCAACAGGTAATTAGTTTTTCTGATGCAGAGTTTGATAAATTTTCAACTGCATCTCTAATTACAAGAAGTACCAATGATATTCAACAAGTACAATTATTAGTGGTGTTAATGCTTCGTCTATTATTCTATGCTCCAATTTTGGGTATTGGTGGTGTAATTAAAGTATTTAATACGAATACATCTATGGCATGGATTATTGGATTGGCAGTTGGTCTTATTATGTTAGTTGTGCTATTCTTATTTACTGTGGCTATGCCAAAATTCAAAGCATTACAACAGCTAATTGACCGTTTAAACTTAGTAACGAGAGAAATCTTAACAGGTATTCCAGTTATTCGTGCATTTAGTCGTGAACGATATGAAGAGGAACGCTTTGACGTGGCAAATAGACAATTAACAAGAACAAACCTATTTGTCAATCGAGTAATGGCAGGTATGATGCCAATTATGATGTTTATTATGAACATTGTAACAGTAACTATTGTTTGGTTTGGTGCAAAACAAATTGATTTGGCACAAATGCAAGTTGGAGATATGATGGCATTTATTACGTATACTATGCAAATTATTATGTCATTCTTAATGATTACAATGATGTCAGTTATGCTTCCAAGAGCATTAGTATCTGTGCGAAGAATTGATGAGGTATTATCTACAAAATCAAGTATTGTAGATAAAGCAAACACAAAGGGATTAAAGCATATGGGTGAAGTATGCTTTGATAATGTAAGTTTTTCTTATAAAGATGCCGATGAAAATGTATTAGAACATATTTCATTTACTGCAAAGCCTGGAGAAACAACAGCAATCATTGGTAGTACAGGTAGTGGAAAGTCTACATTAGTTAAGTTAATTCCTAGATTTTTTGATGTAACAGAAGGAAAGATAACCATCGATGGAGTAGATATTCGTGATGTATCACAAAAAGAATTAAGAGAGTCCATTGGATATGTACCACAAAAAGGTGTGTTGTTCTCAGGTACTATTGAGTCAAATATTAAGTTTGCACATGAAAATATTACTGATGAAGCAATGAATAAGGCAGCAAGAATTTCACAATCAGAAGAATTTATTGGTCAAAAACCAGAAAAATATCAATCTCCAATTTCACAAGGTGGTACAAACGTATCTGGTGGTCAAAAGCAACGTTTATCCATTGCTCGAGCAATTGCAAAAGATCCAAAGATTTATATTTTTGATGATAGTTTCTCTGCTCTTGATTATAAGACAGACGTGGCACTTAGAAAGGCATTAAAAGAGGAAACATCAGATGCTACTGTAATTATTGTTGCACAAAGAATTAGTACAATTTTACATGCAGACCAAATCTTAGTATTAGATAATGGAAAAATAGTAGGAAAAGGTACTCATGAACAGTTATTAGATACATGTAATGTATATAAGCAAATAGCACAATCTCAATTATCAGAGGAAGAATTAGGCAAAAAGGAGGTGAAAGCCAATGAGTAAGAGAGAACCGATGCAACGAAAAGGTCCAATGGGAAGTAGAGGCCCAATGGGCGGTGGTATCCATGGAGAAAAAGCAAAAGACTTTAAAGGTGGAATTGGAAAATTAGCAAAATATTTAAGTCAATATCATTTGCTATTTCTCATGGTTCTTATTTTCGCTATTGGAAGTACAATCTTTACCATTATTGGTCCAACCATATTAGGAGATGCCACAACGGAGATTTTCCATGGATTAATTGGGAAAATTTCAGGTGGAGATGGTATTGATTTTGAAAAGATTGGAAGAATTTTACTTACGTTAGCAGGGTTATATGCATTAAGTATGGTATTCTCATTTATTCAAGGATTTACCATGTCTGGTATTTCTCAAAAGATGACTTATCGGTTAAGAAAAGAAGTATCAGAAAAAATGAATCGTTTGCCAATGAATTATTATGATACAAGAACAAACGGGGAAATTTTATCACGAGTTACTAACGATATTGATACACTAAGTCAAAGTTTAAATCAAAGTTTAACACAAATTATTACTTCAATCACTACGGTTATTGGTGTACTCATTATGATGCTTCGTATTAGTGGTTGGATGACTTTAGTAGCATTAATTATTGTTCCTATTTCTTTAACACTTGTTATGTTTATTGTAAAACACTCACAAAAGTATTTTAAATCACAACAAGAATATTTAGGTCATATTAATGGGCAAGTAGAAGAAGTATATAGTGGTCAAACAATTATTAAAGCATTTAATAAAGAAGAAGATGTGATAAAAACATTTAAAGAAACCAATGAAATTCTATATAATAGTGCGTGGAAATCACAGTTTTTATCTGGACTTATGCAACCAGTTATGATGTTTGTAGGTAACTTAGGATATGTAGGTGTTTCTATTTTAGGTGGATTTTTAGTTGTAAAAGGTCGTATTCAAGTAGGTGAAATCCAATCCTTTATCCAATATGTACGAAGTTTTACACAACCAATTACTCAAATGGCACAAGTTGCAAATTTATTACAATCCACAGTTGCTGCTTCGGAACGAGTGTTTGAATTTTTAGAAGAAGAGGAAGAAGAACAAGTAACAGATAATCATGCAATGAAAGAAGTTGTTGTTACTGTTGTAGATGAATCTGGAAAAGAAAAAGAAGAAACACAACTTATAAAAGTAACACCAGAAGATATTACTGGTGCAGTAGAATTTAAGCATGTACGTTTTGGATATAATCCAGAAAAAATTATTATTAAAGATTTTAGTTCTAAGATAAAGCCAGGACAAAAAGTAGCTATTGTAGGACCAACAGGTGCTGGAAAAACTACTATTATTAAATTGTTAATGCGTTTTTATGATATTTTAGAGGGCGAAATCTTAATTGATGGTTACAATATTAAGGATTTTGATCGAAGTGAATTAAGAGAAGTATTTGGAATGGTGCTTCAAGATACTTGGTTGTTTAATGGTAGTATAAAAGAAAATCTTAGATATGGTAGATTAGATGCTAGTGATGAAGAAATTATAGAAGCGGCAAAGGCAGCACACGTTCATAATTTCGTAAAATCATTGCCAGGTGGCTATGATATGATCTTAGACGAAGAAGCATCTAATGTATCGCAAGGACAAAAACAGCTACTTACTATTGCTAGAGCTATTCTAGCAGACCCTAAGATTTTGATTTTAGATGAGGCTACAAGTTCTGTTGATACAAGAACAGAAGTGTTAATCCAAGAAGCGATGAATAATTTAATGAAAGGTAGAACGAGCTTTGTTATTGCTCATCGTCTTTCTACCATTCGTGATGCAGACTTGATTCTTGTATTAAAAGATGGGGATATTATTGAGCAAGGAACACATGAAGAATTGTTGGAACAAAAAGGATTTTACGAAGGGTTGTATAATTCACAATTCCAAAATGAGGCAGACTAGAAAAATAAGGAAGAATGGAAAGTGCCATTCTTCCTCTATTTAGTTGTAGGAAAATGGAAAATTGTGTATAATATGCAATAAGGGAGTGGAAAACATAATATAAGAAAATTACAAAGGAGTTATCGATGAAAAGTGAAGCTAGATTTACATTAAGTAGAATTGCAATTATTGTTCTTAGTATTCTTATACAAATGATATATATTGGAGCATTGGTATGGTCTTTGGCTGAGTACTATATGATAGGGGTAGTTGCTACCACAGCAATAGCAGTTGCTTTAGTATTATGGATTGTAAGTAGAGATATTAATCCATCATTTAAAATCAGTTGGATTATTTTAATATTAGTCATTCCTATCTTTGGAATTTTAATATACTTTTTACTTGGTCGCCCTAATTTAACAAAGGGATTAAAAGTAAGAGGAGAAAATGCAGAGAAAAAACTAAAACCATACGTTGTATTTGAACGAAATGTAATAAATGAATTGGAAGAAAAAAATCCAGTAGTTGCAAAGCAAAGCAAATATTTAGAAGGAATTGGAAAGTTCCCTCTTTATACCAATACAAAGACAGAGTATTTTGCAAAGACAGAAGATGCCTTTGAAGAATTAAAAGCCCAGTTAAGACAAGCAAAGTCATTTATTTTTATGGAGTATTTCATTGTAGCTGATGATAGTATGTGGAATGAAATACTTGATATACTAAAGGAAAAAGCAAAAGAAGGGGTAGAAGTACGATTTATTTATGATGATATGGGTTCGGTTACAAGACTTCCATACAAATATGAAAAAAGTTTAGAACAATTTGGAATTCAATGTCGTGTATTTAATCCATTAATGCCACTTCTTTCTATTGTAATGAACCACAGAGATCATAGAAAAATTACAGTTATTGACGGTCTTGTTGGTTTTACTGGTGGATTTAATTTAGCAGATGAGTACATTAATAGAACAAGTCCACATGGATTATGGAAAGATGCAGCTGTAAAAATAGAAGGTGAGGCTGTGGCTAGCTTTACTGCTATGTTTTTACAGATGTGGAATACTATAAAAGATAGCGATACAGTAGAAGACTGTAAACAGTATTTTTTAGAGGAATATCCAGATTATGAAGAAGAAGGCAGTGGTTATGTGCAACCATACTGTGATACTCCATTAGACCATGAATGTGTCGGTGAAAATGTTTACCTAAATATGATACAAAATGCTAAAAAATATGTGTATTGTTTTACCCCATATTTAATTTTAGATAACGAAACGGTAGAAGCCTTTTGTTTAGCAGCTAAAAGTGGAATTGATGTAAGAATTGTTACTCCTAATATTCCAGATAAAAAAATGGTATTTCGATTAAGTCAATCCTATTATAAGCCATTAATTAATGCAGGGGTAAAAATTTATCAATATACCCCTGGATTTATTCACTCCAAATGCTTTTTAAGTGATGATAAAATTGCAGTATGTGGAACCATTAATTTGGATTACCGTAGTTTGTACTTACATTTTGAATGTGGTTGTTTGCTATATCATACAAGGGCAGTAATGCAAATGAAGGAAGATATGGAAAAAACATTCCGACAATCAATGGAAATTACAAAGGAATTTTGTGATAACACACCATTTTTACGTAGAGTATTACAAAGTATTTTGAAGTTATTTGCACCATTATTATAAGATAACATATGAAAATAGTATGGAAAACACTTGACCAAAAAAAGTAATAGCATATACAATAAAGGAATAGTTTGAAAAAAGGAGAATTATCGTGTCAACAATAGAACAAGAAATTAAAAAACGTAGAACATTTGCTATTATTTCCCACCCTGATGCTGGGAAAACTACATTAACAGAAAAGTTTTTATTATATGGAGGAGCCATTAATCAAGCAGGCTCTATTAAAGGAAAGAAAACAGCAAAGCATGCAGTATCTGACTGGATGGAAATTGAAAAACAAAGAGGGATTTCTGTTACTTCTTCTGTTATGCAATTTCATTATGATGGATATTGTATTAATATTTTGGATACTCCAGGGCATCAAGACTTCTCAGAAGATACCTACCGTACCCTTATGGCAGCAGATTCAGCAGTAATGGTAATTGATGCATCAAAAGGGGTAGAGGCACAAACCATTAAGTTATTTAAGGTTTGTTTATTACGTCATATTCCTATTTTTACGTTCATTAATAAGATGGATAGAGAAGCAAACGACCCATTTGAACTGTTAGATGAAATAGAAACAGTTCTTGGAATTAAAACTTGTCCAGTAAACTGGCCGATTGGTTGTGGAAAAAGTTTTAAAGGAGTGTATGATAGAAGTACAAAGCATATTACTACATTTACTGCAGCAGATGCTGGAACAAAGGAAATTGATTCTAGGGAAGTTGCACTAGAAGATGCAAAAGAAGTAATTTCTGATGAATTTTATGATAAGTTAATGGAAGATATTGAGTTATTAGATGGAGCTTCTGAAGAATTTGACTTAGAAAAAGTAAGTCGTGGAGAGTTATCTCCAGTATTCTTTGGTTCTGCTCTTACAAATTTTGGGGTAGAAAACTTTTTACAACACTTTTTAACAATGACATCATCTCCACTTCCTCGTCTTAGTGACCAAGGTGTGATTGACCCTATGGAAGAAGACTTTTCAGCATTTGTATTTAAAATTCAAGCAAATATGAATAAGGCTCATAGAGATAGAATTGCTTTTATGAGAATTTGTTCTGGAAAGTTTGAAGCTGGCATGGAAGTAAATCATGTACAAGGTGGAAGAAAAATGCGACTTAGCCAACCACAACAGCTTATGGCACAAGAAAGAAAAATTGTGGAAGAAGCCTATGCAGGAGATATTATTGGTGTATTTGACCCAGGTATTTTTTCCATTGGTGACACTATTTGTATGCCAAATAAAAAGTTTCAGTTTGAAGGAATTCCTACCTTTGCACCAGAACATTTTGCTCGTGTTCGCCAAGTAGATACAATGAAAAGAAAGCAGTTTATTAAAGGAATTAACCAAATTGCTCTTGAAGGTGCAATTCAGATTTTCCAAGAATTTAATACTGGAATGGAAGAAATTATTGTAGGGGTTGTAGGTGTTCTTCAATTTGATGTATTAAAATATCGTCTACAAAGCGAATACAATGTAGAGATAAGAATGGATAAATTGCCATACGAACACATTCGTTGGATTGAAAATAAGTCAGAAATTGATGTTAATCGCATTCAAGGAACTTCTGATATGAAGAAGATTATGGATTTAAAAGGCAATCCTCTGTTATTGTTTATTAATAGCTGGAGTGTAGGAATGGTATTAGACCGTAATCCAGGACTTAAATTATCTGAGTTTGGAACAGAGTAAGAGAGTCTGTACGATAGGAAAGGGGGAAAGAGTGTGAGGCAAGATACATGGAAGGTAGCTCCTTTTTATTTATAATAAAATGAAAAGGAGCAAATATGAAATATTTAAATATTATACTTTATATCCTATTAGTACCATTTGAGGCGATGTCATCGGTGTTATTTGCCACATTGCTTCAACCTGTGATTGATACTGGAATAAATAAAAATACAGAAGCATTTATTCAAATGTTTTCTCTTTTATTTATTGTATCGATTGGTAATCTTGTCCTTAATTATGCCACGGATTACTTTTTGATAAAAGTAATAGCGAATAATAAGGCAAGTTTAAAAAATACATATCTTACTGCTATTTTAAATAAAAAACCAAGTGAATTTTATAAAAAAGATACAGGATATTATGTAACAAAGATAACAGTAGATAGTGAAGCCATTGCAGAGAAATATTATGCTAGCATTATGAAAATGTATCGTATTGCTTGGAGTTTTATATTATCAGTTATTGCTATTATTCGGGTTGATTGGAAAATAGCAATTATAGTATTAGCATTTGCTATGTTATCTGCATCCATACCTAAAATGTTTCAAAAAAGTGCAACCATTGCAGAGGAGAATTATTTATATAGCAATAATGTTATGATTTCTAGGACACAAAATCTGCTACAATGCTATCTGTTAATAAAAGCTTATCATCTATATAAAGATAGCAAGCAAAAATTTATGCAAACCAGTAGTCAGTTAGAACAGCATACGATAAAACGAGAGGAAAAAGAATTATTCATTAACAATATGTCATTGGGATTGACACAAATTAGTTTTCTAGTAATTATTGGTGTCTGTGTTATATTAATTTTATACAATGTGATTAGTGTTGGTTATGTAATGTCGGTGACACAATTATTAGGAAGTGTGATGGCACCATTTGAACTGTTACCAGTTTATCTATTATGTTACAAAACAGGAAAAGAAATTGATAAAAAGAACAAAGTAGAGTTTGAGGTAACGAAGGAAAAAGAAGGAAAAGACATACCACAAAAATCTAATAGTGTATTATCTGTAAACAACGTATGCTTTTCTTATGAAAATGAAAAAGCATTATTAAACCACATTAGTATGGAGCTGGATTTAGGAAAGAAATATGCCATTGTAGGAGAGAGTGGAAGTGGAAAAACTACCTTAGCAAAGCTTTTAGCAGGTTTTTTACCACATAGTAGTGGAAATATTTATATCAATGGTACACCTTTGGAAGATGTAAAGGAAGAACAGTTTTATCGTATGATTTCTTATCAGGAACAACAGATTGCATTATTTCATGATACGTTGGAGTATAACATAACTCTAGGAACTACTATAACAGAAGAAACATGGAATTATGTTTTAGAACAAGCACAGTTAAAGCAGCTTATAAGTGGATTGCCAGATGGTAAACATACTATCATAGAAGAAGGAGGAAAAAATCTTTCTGGTGGGGAAGCACAGCGAATTGGAGTTGCAAGGTGTTTGGCAAATAAAAAGGCATTTGTGATATATGATGAAATTGTAGCTAGTTTAGATAATGAAACAGCTTTAGAAATAGAAAAAACAATTCTAACCCAAGATAAGATGGGGGTTCTTATGGTTACTCATCGAATCCATCCGCAAACAATGAAATTATATGATACTATTTTTGTAATGGAACAAGGTAAGATTGTAGAATGTGGAACATTTTCTCAGTTAATGGAAAAGAAGGGGAAGTTTTATTTATTAGCTACCATTGTTCATGAGAAGTGATATTTGGTATTTTAAATAGTTGGAAGTAAAATAATGGGAAAAAACATAATACAATGTAGAGGAGGGACTTTATGTTTTCAGATTTAAAAAGATTAGAAAAATATTTTCTTGTTTTAGCAATCTTTTTTTTAGTGTTAGACATTTTTTTTGTACCATATTTATATGAACAGTCATTCATTTATCTAAGAGAGGGAGATATCTTTGGGTTTATTGAAGATATAAAAAATTTTTTACTATATATTTCTCCTTGGCTTGCACCAGTCATTATCTTTTTTTGCTTATCCATTAGTGTTAAAAATATAGGGGAAGAAATGGAGGCTAAGTATAGCACCATTTATAAAGAGAGAAATGACCTAGAACATCAAGTGAAAGAATTAGAAAAACGTATAAAAAAGCTAGAACTAGAAAAAGAAGAATAGAAAAACAGCCCAAGTAAATGGTAATAGCCATTTATCTGGGCTGTTTTCACACATAATGATATAGATTGCATATACTAGAAGTAACAAAATTTTGTATAAGGAGAATCGGTGTGAGAATATGCGATTTAAAACAAAAAGAGGTTATTAATATTTGTAATTGTAAACGACTAGGATTTGTAAGTGATATTGATTTTGACATTTGTACAGGGTGTATTGTAGCAATTATTGTGCCTGGAATGGGAAAAATCTATGGCTTATTTGGTAGAGATACAGAGTATATTATTCCATTTTGTGATATTAAGCAAATAGGACCAGATATTATATTGGTGGAAATAAGAGAAGATGAAGTATTAAAAAAGTGTAAATTTGAATAGAGAAGTGGAAAAAACTTGACCAAAAAAGCAGAAGACCATATAATCAAAAAGAAAGAATATGGATAGAAAAAGAAACAATAATAGAGAAATAATCACATATTGATAGAAAAAACAAGGTTAGAAAAGATAGGAGAAAATATATGAGATGTCCATTTTGTAGTGCAGAGATGACAAAGGTGGTAGATTCTAGACCATCAGATGATAATAAATCCATTCGAAGAAGAAGACAATGTGAAGATTGTGGAAAGCGATTTACTACTTATGAAAAAATTGAAACCTTTCCACTTATGATAATTAAAAAAGATAATACAAGAGAAGCCTATGACCGTTCTAAGATTGAAGCTGGAGTTATGCTTGCTTGTCATAAGCGTCCAGTATCAAGAGAACAAATCGATACGTTAATTGATGAAGTAGAAACAGCAATTTTTGATATGCCTGTAAAAGAAGTAAAAAGTAGCATGATTGGTGAGTTAGTAATGGACAAGTTAAAAGATTTGGAAGAAGTAGCTTACGTTCGATTTGCTTCTGTTTACCGAGAATTTACAGATGTGAATACATTTGCAGAGGAATTAACAAAACTATTGAAAAAGAAAAAGGAAAAGTAACAATGATATTACAAAAGTTTTATCCAAATGAATATATGGACTCTACATATTCTATCGACTTTAAACAGTTAAAACAAGATGGAGTGAATGGATTAATCTTTGATATTGATAACACCCTTGTTCCTCATGGAGCACCGGCAGATAGTAAAATCATAACACTCTTTCAACAATTAAAAGAGCAAGGGTTTCGAATTTGTTTATTATCCAATAATAAACGACCAAGAGTAGAATCTTTTGCAACAGCAGTAGGGGTAGATTATATTTTTGATGGGCATAAGCCTTCCAAGAAAAATTATGAAAAAGCAATGGAGATTATGAATACCACAAAGGAACATACTGTATTTATTGGAGATCAGTTATTTACGGATATTTATGGAGCAAATCGAGTAGGAATAAAGAGTATATTAGTACAGCCAATTCATAAAAGTGAAGAAATACAAATTGTATTAAAAAGATATTTAGAAGGAATTGTATTGTATTTTTATAAAAAGAACAAAAAGATGGGGAAATAAAATGAATCATATAATTTTAATTGGGTTTATGGGAGCTGGAAAAACAACCATTGGAAGCGCATTATCCAATCAACTTGGTATGGAGTTTATAGATACCGATAATAGAATTGAAGAATTAGAGCAGATGACCATTATGGATATCTTTGAGAAAAAAGGGGAACAGTATTTTCGCCAATTGGAAACAAATGTGTTAAAAGAGTTATTCCATGATGAAAGTCAATATATTATCTCCGTTGGGGGAGGCTTACCAATGGAAAAAGAAAATCAAGAGTTATTAAAACAATTAGGAACTTGTATTTACTTAAAAGCAACCATAGAAACTCTTTGTAATCGCCTACAATGTGATACAAAACGACCACTGTTACAAGGGGAAGATGTAAGAAGGAAAATAGAAACATTGATGGAAAAAAGGCAAGGCACTTATGAGGCAATTAGTCAGTACTCTATTATTACGGATAAGTGTAGTAAGGAAGCTGTAGTAGAAAGCATTGTAGAGCAGGTAAGAAATATTAGAAAAAAAATTGGAGATTTATAAAAAATACTTGAAAAAATGGTCAAGTTATACTAGAATAAAACTCATATATGCCTTATATAAGGCAAAGATAGTCAAATGACAATTTCAAGGAGGAAAAGAACATGATTTCAGCAGGTGATTTCAGAAATGGTTTAACCATTGAAATGGATAATAATATTTATCAAATTATTGAATTTCAACATGTAAAGCCAGGAAAAGGGGCTGCGTTTGTTAGAACAAAGCTAAAAGATATTAGAAATGGTGGAGTAGTAGAAAAAACATTCCGTCCAACTGAAAAGTGTCCTCAAGCACGTATTGATAGAAATGACATGCAATATTTATACAATGATGGTGATTTATATCATTTTATGGATGTAAACACATTTGAACAAATTGCTTTAAACGAAGATGCTATTGGAGATTCTTTAAAGTTTGTAAAAGAAAATGAAATGGTTAAGATTTGTTCTCATAATGGTAATGTATTTGCTATTGAACCACCACTATTTGTAGAATTAGAAATTACAGAAACAGAACCAGGATTTAAGGGAGATACAGCAACAGGTGCTACAAAGCCAGCTGTAGTTGAAACTGGGGCAACTGTATATGTTCCATTGTTTGTAGAACAAGGTGACAAGATTAAGATTGATACAAGATCAGGAGAATACTTATCAAGAGTATAATCAGTATGATAGACAAAGATATACCCATTGTTATAAGCAATGGGTATTTTTCAAATCGTAAGCACCAGTAGCTCAGTGGATAGAGCAGCAGAATCCGGATCTGCGAGCGGGGGTTCGATTCCCTTCTGGTGTACTCTCCATAGTAATAATAATCTGACAAAAATACCATTTGTTCCCCAAACGAAAGGATATTTATGGATTGTAAACAGTTTGCAGAAGATATGAAATGTAAGATGGAGGAATTACTACCAAGTAATACAAAATGTGAAGTTATTACGGAAAATAAAAACGTATATTTACTGTTGTATTACAATCAAAATCAGTATTATTTTGATATGAAAGTATTATATAGGGCATATCAAAATGGCAGTTCTACTCGTTGTTTATTACTTTCTATGATTGAAAAAATAAAACAAGTAGAAATGAGGGGAGAGTATGAAGATATAATTGGTGTAAAATTAGTCAATTATAATAAATACAAACAACAATTACAACATATTAAGCATGAAAAATATTTAGACTTAGCTATTGTGTATTATTATATATGGGAAGACAGAGAAATAACAGATGGCGAGGAAGTAAATATTAACTTAGAAGATGCATTAGAAAAAACCATACATTATCTGGGAGTATCTTTGAATAGTTTAGAAGATATTATATTTTCTGTTCTATGTGAAGAAGAGGATGATAGGACGTTGGAAGAAGTAGTTACTGATATTATATATCATCTAGACACAACAAAACCGATGTATGTGTTAACAAATAAGAGAAAATACTTAGGCGCTATTGCAATACTTTATCCTAAGATTTGTCAGGCTTTGGCAAATCGAATGGGCAGAAATCTATTTATTTTACCATCTAGTATTCATGAAGTAATACTGATTCCTGATAATAATACAATTAGGAAAGAAGAATTAGAAAGTATGGTATCTGAAATTAATCGAACGGAAGTATTACCAAAGGACTATTTATCCGATTCCATTTATTATTATGATAGGGAAAAGGAAAGTATATTGTTATTAGATAAGTAGCAGATTGAAAACAAATAAAGAAAAAGACTATGGGGACTGTTTTCTCATAGTCTTTTGGTATATACAAAGAAAGGGATAGGAAGTTATGAAGATAACAGGAAAAACAAAATTAATTGGTTTATTAGGGCGTCCCATTGAACATAGTATTTCTCCTTTGATGCATAATCAGACATTTCAAGATTTAAATCTTCCATATGCTTATCTATGTTTTGATTGTGGGGAAGAGGAGTTAGAAGATGTAGTCGAGGGGTTAAAAGTATTAGGTGCAAAAGGTTGGAATTGCACTATGCCTAACAAGGTAAAGATGGCACAACTTGTGGATGAATTATCACCAGTAGCAAAAATTGTTGGTGCTGTCAATACAGTAGTAAATGAAAATGGAAAGTTAGTAGGATACAATACCGATGGGTTTGGTTATATGATGGCAGTAAAAGATGCTGGATATGATGTAATTGGGAAAAAGATGACAATCTTTGGCTCTGGTGGTGCTGCTGCTTCTATTATTGCTCAGGCAGCATTTGAGGGAGTAAAAGAAATTTCTGTTTTTTGCCGTTTTCATAGTAGACATATAGAAGCAACTACACAGATGATTGATAGGTTGTTAAGTGAAACAAAATGTGATATTAAGCTTTTTGATTATGAAGAAAATAGTATGCGTAGAGAGATGGAGGATTCTTATTTAGTAGTGAATGGAACAAGCATTGGAATGGAAGCAACTATAAATGATTCTATTGTACCAGATAGTAGTTATTTCCATCCTTCTATGATAGTTTCTGATATTATTTATTATCCAGAAAAAACTAAGTTTTTACAGTTGGCTAAAAAAGCAGGTTGTGAAACATTTAATGGATATTATATGTTACTATACCAAGGAGCAGAGGCTTTTAAGCTTTGGACAGGGAAAGAAATGAATACAGAAAGAATAAAAAAACTTTATTTTAAATGATAGAAAAGAATCGTTTAATTTCTCTTGTAACAAGAACTTTTTTTTGTTATGATAAAGAAAATAGTGGTTAGGAGGACTTATGAAACAAAAAAAACAAGGTGGAAAAAGAAAGTTAATCAAATATACTTTAGTAGGAATTACAAGTATTGTTTTAGTTGGTAGCGTTATTTATTTTACTGGAAAAAACACAAATGAAAGCTCTAGTAAAAGTAGTATAGATAGTAGTCAGATAACAAAGTTGGAAGTAGACTCAAGTATGGTACAAACAACAGAAAAGAGAAACATTCCAATGGAAGTGAATCAACATCCAGAGATTAATACTTTAGTAGATCGTTATTTTCAAGCCATTATGAATAGTGACATAGAAACATTAAATAGCATTGTAGAATCTAATGTACCATTTGAAAAAGAACAGCTGGATAGACAAAGAGAATTTATTGAAGGATATGAAAATATTGTTTGTTACACAAAAGAAGGATTGTTAGAGGATACTTACATTGTGTATGTATCATATGATATTAAATTTTTAAATATTAATACGAAAGCACCAGCCTTGATTCGATTATATGTTTGTCAAAATGAAGAAGGTGGGATGTATATTTATCGAGGAGAATTAGAGGGAGAAGTAAGTGCATATTTAGAAGAATTAGGAAATTCATCTGAGATTACAGATTTAGTACGAAGTGTTAACAGTCAGTTAGATCAGGCACGAAGCAGTGAAAAAGAGCTAGATGCCCTAATTTCTATGTTAGAAAATGGTAGTGTAGAAAGTACATCAGAAGAAAGTAGCACAGAAGAGATGGTAGTAGATACAACAGAAAGCAGTTCAGAGGAAATAACCTCTAACGAGGCAACCTCTAGTTCTAACATAGAAGAGATAGATTCCTCAGCATCTGTTGAAGATAGTACAGAACAAACTGTGGTAGAAACAGGAGAAACTCAAGCATCGAATTAGAAAGAAGAAAATAGGTTTTTTCGTTTGTTATATAGAGAAAGAGAGAAAAATAAGGTATTTGCCTTATTTTTTTCATTGTATTGGAAAGATGAAAGGAAGAAGATAACATGGCTTTTACACATTTACATGTGCATACAGAGTATAGTTTATTAGATGGCTCTTGTAAAATCAAAGAATTGGTTCAGAGAGTAAAAGATTTAGGTATGGATAGTATAGCAATTACTGACCATGGTGTTATGTATGGTGTCATTGATTTTTATCGTGCAGCAAAAGAAGTAGGCATAAACCCTATTATTGGTTGTGAAGTATATATTACTTCAGGCTCTCGATTTGATAGAGAAGTGGGAAAAGGGGATAATAAATATTACCACTTAGTTTTGCTAGCTGAAAATAATGTAGGTTATCACAACTTAATGAAATTAGTATCCAAAGGATTTGTAGATGGCTTTTATTACAAACCAAGAATTGATTTTGAAGTATTAGAAAAATATCATGAAGGTTTGATTGGCCTTAGTGCTTGTTTGGCAGGAGAAGTATCAAGAAATCTATCAGAAAATAATTATGAAAAAGCAATGCAGGCAGCAAAACGATATGAATCTATTCTAGGAAAAGGAAACTTCTTTTTGGAACTTCAGGATCATGGAATTGGACTTCAAAAGCAAGTAAATGGAGCACTTCTTCGGTTAAGTAAAGAAACAGGAATTCCTCTCGTTGCAACCAATGATATTCATTATATTTATGAGGAAGATGCTGTGCCACATGATGTCCTTCTTTGTATTCAGACAGGGAAAAAAGTATCTGATGAGAATAGAATGCGCTATGAGGGTGGTCAATATTATTGTAAATCAGAAGAACAAATGCGACAACTTTTTCCATACGCATTAGAAGCCATTGATAATACTGCAAAAATAGCAAGTCGATGTCATGTAGATATTGAATTTGGAGTTACAAAACTTCCTAAATATCCAGTGCCAGAACCATTTACTTCTTGGGAATATTTGCAAAAGTTATGCAATGAAGGATTGGAACGACATTATACAGAAAATTTAGATTCTTTAAGAGAACGACTTAATTATGAACTCCATGTAATTAAAACGATGGGATATGTGGATTACTTTCTAATTGTATGGGATTTTATCCATTTTGCTAGAAGCAATGATATTATGGTAGGTCCGGGGAGAGGATCAGCAGCAGGAAGTTTAGTATCTTATTGTCTAGGAATAACTAATATTGATCCAATTCGTTACAACTTACTGTTTGAGCGATTTTTAAATCCTGAACGAGTATCTATGCCTGATATTGATATTGATTTTTGCTTTGAAAGAAGACAAGAAGTTATTGATTATGTTGTAGAAAAATACGGAAAAGAACAAGTGGTTCAAATTATTACATTTGGTACAATGGCAGCAAAAGGGGTAATTCGTGATGTAGGTAGAGTATTAGATTACCCATACGCCTTTTGTGATAAAATTGCAAAAATGATACCAATGGAACTTAATATGACCATTACAAAAGCTTTAAATATGAATCCAGAGTTAAAACAATTATACGAAGACGACCCTCAAGTAACAAAATTAATTGATTTATCTCTAAGATTAGAAGGATTGCCAAGACATTCCTCTATGCATGCTGCTGGTGTTGTTATTAGTCAAAAGCCAGTAGATGAATATGTTCCATTATCAAAAGCAACAGATGATTCTATTACTACGCAATTTACTATGACAACATTAGAAGAATTAGGTTTGTTAAAAATGGACTTTTTAGGTTTAAGAACATTAACTGTCATTCAAAATGCAATAAAAAATATAGAAAAATCAAGAGGAATAAAAATAGATATTGATAACATTGATTTTGATGATAAAGAAGTGTTAGCCTCTATTGGAACTGGGAAATGCGATGGAGTATTTCAATTAGAATCGGCAGGGATGAAAAGCTTTATGAAGGAATTAAAGCCAGAAAATTTAGAAGATATTATTGCAGGAATTTCCCTTTATCGTCCAGGACCAATGGATTTTATTCCAAAGTATTTAAAAGGGAAAAATGATAAGGATTCCATTTCTTATGATTGCCCACAACTAGAAGCAATTTTAGGGCAAACCTATGGTTGTATTGTATATCAGGAGCAAGTTATGGAAATTGTTCGTGAATTAGCAGGATATACCCTTGGGCGTAGTGATTTGGTTCGAAGAGCGATGTCAAAGAAAAAAGAGTCTGTGATGCAAAAAGAACGTCAAAATTTTGTATATGGGAACAAAGAAGAAGGGGTTATTGGCTGTATAAACAATGGAATTGATGAAAAAACAGCACATGCAATTTTTGATGAAATGATTGACTTTGCAAAATATGCCTTTAATAAATCCCATGCTGCTGCCTATGCAGTAGTATCTTATGAAACTGCATATTTAAAGTATTACTATCCAGTAGAATATATGGCAGCACTTATGACTTCTGTTATTGACAATCCAAATAAGGTGGCAGAATATATCCAGTCTTGTAGACAAATGGGAATTGAGTTACTTCCACCAGATATTAATAAAGGAGAAAGTGAGTTTTCTGTTTCTGACAATAAAATTAGATATGCTCTTTGTGCCATTAAAAGTATTGGAAAAGGTGTGATTCACCAAATTGAAGAAGAACGTAAGGCAAATGGAATGTTTTATAGCCTAAAAGATTTTTTAACTAGGATGAATGGTGTTATTAATAAAAGAGCAGTAGAAAACTTTATTAAATCAGGAGCAATGGATTGTCTAGAAGGAACAAGAAAACAAAAAATGATGGTATATGTGGCAATTCTTGATCAAATTAATAAAGAGCAAAAAGATGCAGTCAGCGGTCAACTAAGTTTATTTGATATGATGGGTGAAACAGAGAAAAAAGAGTATGAAATTACGTTTCCAAATATAGGAGAATATGAAAAATTCGAAAAGTTGGCGTTTGAAAAGGAAGTACTTGGTATCTATGTTAGTGGACACCCACTAGAAGAAAATTATAAATTATTAAGACGTAAGATTACTGCCCAAACCAATGATTTTTTTGTTGATGAAGAAACCAATAAAGCGAAAATTGTAGATGGTGCTACGGTGATAATTGGTGGTATGATTACAGAAAAGACAGTAAAAGTAACAAAACACAATCAGATGATGGCGTTTATTACCATAGAAGATTTAGTTGGAAGTGTAGAAGTTGTAATTTTTCCAAGAGATTATGAAGCCAACAAAAATTGGCTCATTGAAGATGAAAAAGTATTTATTCGTGGTAGAGCATCTATTAGCGAAGATGAGCCAGTAGGAAAGGTAATTTGTGAAAAAATTATGCCTTTTTCTAATTATGATAAAGAAATTTGGATTTCTTTCAGCGATGAAAATCATTTTAATGCAGAATCACAAAAATTAGTAGATATTATAAAACATTATCCAGGTACCAATGAAGTAGGGATTCAGTTAATAAATGAAAAAAAATACAAACGCTTACCAGAAATGTATTGTGTAAACATTAACCAAGCCTTGTTACAACAGCTATCAGAAACATTTAGTGAAAAAAATATCAAAGTT
The DNA here is from genome assembly GCA_904395845.1 of uncultured Lachnospiraceae bacterium. GTDB lineage: Bacteria > Bacillota > Clostridia > Lachnospirales > Lachnospiraceae > Fimimorpha. The sequence continues at coordinate 9,080 of CAJFOH010000159.1, read as the reverse complement.
TTGGAAAATACTATTGAAAACATTTAAAAAATAGATTAAAATGAAAAAGGCAAAAGAAAAAGATTGTTTTAGAGAAGGATAATAGAATTAAAATTGGAGGAATCATCATGGCAAATGCAATAAAGACAATTGGCGTATTAACGAGTGGTGGAGATGCACCAGGAATGAATGCAGCAATTCGAGCTGTGGTTAGAACTGCGTTAGCAAGAGGGCTAAATGTAAAAGGAATTATGAGAGGATATGCAGGATTATTAAAGGAAGAAATCATTGATATGGATTCAAGAAGCGTATCTGATATTATCCAACGTGGAGGAACAATTTTATATACAGCAAGATGTGACGAATTTAAAACAGAAGAAGGACAAAGAAAAGGTGCTGAAATCTGTAGAAAACATGGCATTGATGGACTTGTTGTTATTGGTGGTGATGGTTCATTTAATGGGGCATGTAAGTTATCAAATTTAGGAATTAATACAATTGGTATTCCAGGAACCATCGACTTAGACATTGCTTGTACAGAATATACCATTGGATTTGATACAGCGGTAAATACAGCAATGGAAGCTATTGATAAAGTTCGTGATACATCTACTAGCCATGAGCGTTGTAGTATTATTGAGGTAATGGGTAGAAGTGCAGGTTATATTGCATTATGGTGTGGTATTGCTAATGGAGCAGAAGACATTTTATTACCAGAACGATACGATGGAGATGAACAAGGATTAATTAATCGAATCATTGAACATAGAAAACGTGGAAAGAGCCATCACATTATTATTAATGCAGAAGGTGTTGGTCATTCTACAAGTATGGCAAAGAGAATTGAAGCTGCTACTGGAATTGAAACAAGAGCAACAATTCTAGGACATATGCAAAGAGGTGGAAGACCTACTTGTAAAGATAGAGTATATGCTTCTATTATGGGAGCAAAAGCAGTTGACTTATTATGTGAAGGAAAGTCAAACCGTGTTGTTGGATACAAACATGGAGATTACGTAGATTTTGATATTAATGAAGCATTACAAATGAAGAAAGATGTTTCAGAATATCAATATGAAATTAGTAAAGTATTAGTTCGATAATACAGGAATTGTAAGAGTATCGCATTTGAGCTAGAAGTAGTGGCTATGTGATACTCTTTTTTTATAATAGAATCGTATTCATACAGCAATGCAAAACAATTATGTCTATGATAGTAATGTCTATGACAATATTGTTTATGACAGTAATGTGTATAATAGTAATCTCTATAACAGCATTGTCTATAACAGTAATGTCTATGACAATAATGTCTATGACAATAATGTCTATGAAGAGGCGAAAGTGTATGATAAGAAATAAAATATTAATAGAATATTGTAACTCATAGTAGATTAGTGATATAATGAGAAAAACAAAAGCATAGATACTTAGATTACGGCAAGAGAGAGGATATTACATGAGTCAAAAAGAATTTGGAGTTATTGGTTTAGGTGAATTTGGAAGAAGTATTGCCATATCACTAGCAGCAAATGGTTGTCAGGTAATGGCTATTGATATAAGAGATGATAGAATACAAGATATTGCAGATTATGTGACAATGGCAGTTCGTGCTGATGTATGTGATGCAGATATGATGAGTTCATTAGGATTGAAAAAATTAAGTGGTGTGGTAATTGCCATTGGAGATAATTTGGAAGCAAGTATTATGGCAACAATTGTAGCCAAGGAAGCAGGAGTTCCATACATTTTAGCAAAAGTTAGTAGTGAAATACAGGCAACAGTACTAAAAAAAGTTGGTGTAGACGAAGTGATTTTCCCAGAGCAAGCAATGGGAAAGCGAATTGCTAGAAATCTTGTGACTGGAAACTTTATTGATATTGTAGAATTATCCAAAGAATTTAGTATGATAGCAATTGATGTACCACAACATTGGATTGGAAAATCATTAAGGGAATTAAATATTAGAGATCAATATGGTATGAATTGCATTGCACGAAAAGATGGAGATAGGGTAGAAATGAACTTAGATCCTGATAGAAAATTGTTAAAAGGAGAGCATTACATCTTTGTTGGTGATAATGACTCATTGGAACAATTTAGAAAACAAAATGCATTAAAATAGAATGGAGAATACAAAAAAATATTATGATTACATCATTATCCAATAGTAAAGTAAAGCATGTGATAGCATTACAAAAAAAGGCGAAAAAAAGGAATGAAGAAGGTGTTTTTATTGTAGAAGGAATTAAAATGTTTTTGGAATTAAAAAAGGAAATGATACAAGAAGTTTATTTATCAGAATCATTTTCTAGTGCAAAAGAGGGAAATTATATTGTAAACAATTATCAGGTAGAGATTGTAAAAGATAGTATTTTTCAAGAAATGTCAGATACAAAAACGCCACAGGGGGTACTAGCAGTTGTAAAACAAATGAGTTATACACTGGAGGAAATTGTACAAAAAGATAGCAATCCTATGCTATTACTTTTAGAACATATTCAGGACCCTGGAAATTTAGGAACTATGATACGTGCTGGTGAGGGAGCTGGTGTAACGGGGATTATTATGAGCAAAGACACCGTTGATATTTACAATCAAAAAGTAATTCGTTCCACAATGGGTTCTGTGTATCGTGTTCCTTTCGTGTATGTAAATGACTTAAAAGATATAGTAAACAAGTTAAAAACAATGGGGATTACAACTTATGCAGCACATTTACTTGCAAACGAAAGTTATGATAAAAAAGACTATAAAAAAGGTTGTGCATTTTGCATTGGAAATGAGGCAAATGGGTTATCAAAAGAACTTTCAGACCTATCCGATGAGTATATAAAAATTCCAATGCTAGGACAAGTAGAGTCATTAAATGCAGCAATGGCGGCTACTATTTTAATGTATGAAGGGGCAAGACAAAGAAGAAATTAATCCCAACAATATGCTCTGTTTTTCTTGAAAATACAAGGAAAATTGGTACATAAGATGGGAAAATATGGTTAAAAAAGACGGGGAGGGTTGACAAAAAATATTAAATCTGTTAAAATACTTTTGTAACAAATTCGTAACAAATAAATTCTAGCTATGAAAAAAAATAAAAAATATTGAAGTAGCTGGGAAAAAAATAGGAGGTACACAATGATTTTGAAAAGTAAATTTATCATTGGAGCCTTTGCTGTTGCAACTATTTGTTCAACACTTGTTTTAACAGGTTTTAGCAAAGTAGATTCTAATGGTAAGAATACTTCTTCAGGTAATGTGGAATACGAATTAAACATAATAAATCCTGAAACAGCAGCGTTAATAGAAGCAAGTTTAAATGATGCTTCTAATTCGCAAGAAGAACAGGTCACAAGTAAGGCTAATTTAAGCAATCGTTTGCCAGTAACAGTGGCTGAGAGAACAATGAAAAAGGCATTAGAAGTTTCTAATTCACATGATTTCGTTAAAAATCATGGAGAAGAAGAAAACAATGTGTTAGAAAAGAATACGACTATTACAAATGCCCCAAGTAGTGAAGATGGCATAGCAGAAGATAGTAATAGTAGCATTCAAGGAAACAGTGACCTAAAAAGCTATTTTAATAATAAGCTATTAGTAGACGCACAAAAAGTTGAAATAGCGTTAAATGTTCGTCAAGATGCCAATATTGAAAGTACAGTAGTAGGAAAGATTTATCCAAATGGCGTTGCTGAAATATTAGAAGAAAGTGGAGAATGGGTACGCATTCGCTCTGGAAATGTAGAAGGCTATGTGCATAAGGACTATGTGTTAGAAGGAGAAAAGGCGCTAACTCAAATCTCAGAAGAAAAACAAAAGACAGTAACTGTAATAGCAGATAGTTTAAATATTCGTCTAGCACCAACTACAGAGGCGGATATATTAGATGTTACAAGTGCAGGAGAACAGTTTACATGTATAGAAGAAACAAATGGTTGGGTAGCCATCCAATACAGCCCTGATACAAAGGGATATGTATCTGCACAATTTGTAACTGTGGATTATGATTTTGACACAGCACTCACATTAGAAGAAATTGCTCAAAGGGAAAAAGAAAGACTTGCTAGAGAGGTTCAACCAGTACAAGAAGCTGTAGTAGAAGTTGCTTCTCCACAACCAGTAGAAGAAGTGAACCCATTACGATCCCTTGGAGTATTTAAGATTACCTATTATTGCCATTGTAGTGATTGTACTGGAAAGAATGACGGTATTACAGCAACTGGCACTAAGGTACAAGAAGGAAGAACAATCGCAGTTTATCCAGCGCAAATTCCTTTAGGTTCTGAAGTTGTTATTGATGGAAATACTTATGTAGCAGAGGATAAAGGTAGTGGCGTAGGAATGAATCGCATTGATATTTATGTAGATTCTCATGAAAAAGCGTTACAATTAGGCGTTAAGTATGCCGAAGTATTTGTAAAGAATTAATTGTAGAATGTACTATATATAGATAAAAATACAATATAGATTTAAGATACAAAAAAAGAAAACGAATTTGTCAAAGAAGGGGCTATGGCAGTTTGCTATAGCCCTTTTTAATATGGCTTAAAAGTTTGAAAAGAAAACTTTTAGGAAAAAGTAAAAAGAATAAATTAAAAAAGAATCAAGTGAAATTCAAGTATAAGAAAACTGTCACACATAAATTAATAGATATTTCATATAAAAAATAAAAAAGTAATGATTGAAGCTTCTAATTTGTGGTACAATAGTAATAAAATATTAAAAATGGATTGTAGTATATAAAAACAAAGTAGAAAGTGAAGTCAGGAGAGTGGCAGAAACTATGGAATTAAGGCTTGATTTATCAAAATCATACGGAATTGTATTAGAAGGCGGAGGTGCCAAAGGAGCATACCAAATTGGAGCATGGAAGGCATTAAAAGAAGCGAATATTTCTATTTCTGCAGTATCAGGTGTGTCCGTAGGTGCATTGAATGGTGCGATGATTGTTATGGACAAGCTAGAAAAGGCAATGCAAATATGGGAACATATTACCTATTCTGATGTAATAAATGTGGAAGATACATTAGTAGATGCTGTATTTCATGGAAAAATGAAATATGAAAATCTTACTACCGTTGTGAAAGATGGTTGGAAAGTTCTTATGAGTGGTGGTTTTGATATTACTCCTCTAAAGGAGTTAATCAAAGCAAACATTGATGAGGAACAAATCCGACGCTCTCAAATACAATTTTTTCTTACAACCTATTCTATTACCAATCATAAATTATTAAATATAAATATTAATGAGATAGAAGAAGGACAGTTATGCGAAATGTTACTTGCAAGTGCATATTTACCAGTGTTTAAGAATGAGCCACTTCATGGGGAACGATTTACCGATGGTGGTGGTTGGAATTTAGTTCCAACAGATGCACTTATTGATGCAGGATATAAGGATATTATAGTAATTCGCATTTATGGAATCGGGCATCAAAGGAAAATTGAAATTCCAGAAGATGTTACTGTTTATGAAATAGCACCAAGGTATCATTTAGGTGGTGTATTAGGTTTTGATGCAAAACAAAGCAAGAAAAACTTAAAATTAGGCTATTATGATATGAAGCGTTTCTTATATGGTTTAGAAGGAATTCACTATTATTTTGATTGTCAAATGACAGAAGAACAGTGTTATGAAGAAATTGTTAGAAAAATAAGAGAACAAAATGGTGAATTATCCCTTAGAACAATAAATGAAAGAATTATCCCTCAAATAGCAGAAAAAGTAAAAAATAAGAAAATGTCCACCTATAGAGAGTTATATATAAAGTTACTAGAACTGTCAGGAAAAGAGTTAAAAATCACCAAATATAATATTTATACGGAACAAGAATTCTTGACTAAGATACGAGAAGTATTAGAAAGAGAAAACAAGACAGAACAGGAATTAGAAATCGTTCAATCAATTAGAGAGATTGTTAAAAAATATACAGAATAACAAATACTCCCATAAACTAGATGTTTACGGGAGTATTTTATTGGCTTCTATAGGTTATGAAATCGTTTGTTATAGTAGTTATTATCGAATAACAGTACCAGTTTTTCCATCTACTCCATCTTTTGCTTTATCAAGGGAAGTAATAATTGCTTTTCTGTATTCTCCAGTAGATACGAAATTAGTTGCAGCAGTAATCTTTGGAAGTAATCCTTGTACAGATAAATTTCCAGAATCAATAAGCTCATGAGCATCTGATAATGTGAGTGTATCTAGGGTAGAAGTAGTACCATTTTCATATTCAATGGTTAATTTTTCACTGCCAGTTAAAAATAATAGCATATCTGCATTTAGCTCATGTGCAAGCTTTGCAGCAGTTGCATCCTTTTCAATAACTGCACTTGCCCCTTTTAATTGTGTGCCTTGCTCTAAGACAGGAATACCACCACCACCTGCAGCGATTACCACTTGTCCAGCATTTGCCAGTAAACGAATGGCATCAATTTCATAGATTTCAATAGGGGAAGGTGATGCAATGGCACGTTGATACCCTTGTTCTACAGGGACAACAGTATGTCCTTTTTTTCTTTCAATTTCAGCTTCTTCTTCATTCATAATACGTCCAATGGTTTTAATTGGTTTATTAAATGCAGAATCAAATGGATCCACTTTTACTTGAGTAATAATAGTAGATACTGTCTTAAAAATACCACGATTTAATAATTCTGTACGAATTTCATTTTGTAAGTCAAAACCAATATATCCTTGGCTCATAGCACTACATACAGACATTGGTGCAACAGTAAATCCTTCGTGTTTTTCTCCAAATTCTGTCATAGCAGTATGTAACATACCTACTTGAGTTCCATTGCTATGTGTAATTACAACATCACAATGTGCTTCTACTAAATCTGCAATCGCACAAGCAGCATGTTTTACCGCTTGTTTTTGTTCTGGAAGACTTTTTCCAAATGCATTGCGCCCTAATGCAACAACAACTTTTCTATTTGCCATAATTTGTTCCTCACTTCAATTTTAAAATTTAAATATAAAAATAATTTGGTTTTATTATACATAGAAATTCAACAAACGTCAATGTTGAACTTTTGCATTTTTTAAAAAATAGTGTTATACTTGCAAGTATCATGGATAAGGTTGATATAGAAGGTATGAATCATGTTAAAATGAAAGAAGAAAAATTGTTTGAAACATAGAGAGAAAGGAGGATTCTATTCTACATTTAAAGAATAAGTAATGTAGATAGAATTAAGAAAATATATGGCAAAGAAAGTAGTAATAGGAATGTCTGGAGGAGTAGATTCTTCCGTAGCAGCATATTTATTAAAAGAACAAGGATATGATGTTATTGGAGTTACTATGCAAATATGGCAAGACGAAAATCCACTAGAGGAAGCAAATGAGGGTGGATGTTGTGGACTTAGTGCAGTTGATGATGCAAGACGTGTGGCAAATGCACTAGGAATTCCCTATTATGTTATGAATTTTAAAAAAGAATTTAAGGAAAATGTGATGGATTATTTTGTAGCGGAATACTTAAATGGAAGAACACCAAATCCATGTATTGCTTGTAACCGTTATGTGAAATGGGAATCATTATTACAAAGAAGTTTGGCAATTGGTGCTGATTATATTGCAACAGGACACTATGCAAGAATTAAGCAATTAGATAATGGAAGATATACCATTTGTAAATCTGTTACGGATAAAAAAGACCAAACATACGCATTATATAATTTAACACAAGAACAATTATCAAAAACTCTTATGCCAGTAGGAGAATATGATAAAGAGCAAATTCGTAAGATTGCAGAAACCATAGACTTACGAGTGTCAAAAAAACATGATAGCCAAGAAATTTGTTTTATTCCAGATAATGACTATGCAAAATTTATTAATGAGAATGCAACAAAGGAAGTTCCAAAAGAAGGAAACTTTGTAGATATGGATGGGAACATAATTGGAAAACATAAAGGAATTACTCATTATACCATAGGGCAGAGAAAAGGATTAAATCTAGCCATGGGATATCCAGTATTTGTCGTTGCAATTCGTCCTGAAACTAATGAAGTAGTCATAGGCAATGGAAATGATGTATTTGGTAGTCAACTAATATGTAATAAAATTAATTTTATGTCTATTCCAGATTTACCTATGGGAGAAACAAAAGAAGTAATGGCAAAAATTAGATATAGTCACCAAGGAGCAAAAGCAGTAATAACACGAACTGGCGAAGATGAAATTACTTGTACATTTGAAGAACCACAACGAGCAATTACTCCAGGACAAGCAGTAGTATTTTATGAAAATGATTATATTGTAGGAGGAGGAACTATTTTGAAATAAAGAATTTTCAAAATTTACCTAAAACCTCTTGCCTTTTCCTAGCAAAAAAGGTAAAATAAATGTGGTTGATTAAAATTTAACGATTTACAGTAGTATTATAATCAATTCATAACTGTATCAATTACAGTTTATTATAATTTTTTCTTTAGGAGGAATTAAAAAATGGCAGTAAAAGTTGCAATTAATGGATTTGGACGTATCGGACGTCTTGCTTTCAGACAAATGTTTGGTGCTGAAGGTTATGAAGTAGTAGCTATCAATGACTTAACAAGCCCAAAGATGTTAGCTCACTTATTAAAGTATGATTCAGCTCAAGGTAGATACGCGTTAGCTGATAAGGTAGAAGCTAAAGAAGATTCTATCGTAGTTGATGGAAAGGAAATCAAGATCTACGCTCAAAGAGATCCTAAAGACCTTCCATGGGGAGAATTAAAGGTAGACGTTGTACTTGAATGTACAGGATTCTTCACATCTAAGGAAAAAGCATCTGCTCACATTGCAGCAGGAGCTAGAAAGGTAGTTATCTCTGCACCAGCTGGAAACGACCTTCCAACAATCGTTTACAATGTAAACCATGAAACATTAACAGCTGAAGATACAATTATCTCTGCAGCTTCTTGTACAACAAACTGTTTAGCTCCAATGGCTAAGGCTTTAAATGATTACGCTCCAATTAAGACAGGTATCATGTCTACAATTCATGCGTACACAGGAGATCAAATGACTCTTGACGGACCACATCCAAAGGGAGATTTAAGAAGAGCTCGTGCAGCAGCTTGTTCTATCGTTCCTAACTCAACAGGAG
>CAJFOH010000158.1 GCA_904395845.1 uncultured Lachnospiraceae bacterium | reverse complement strand
GGCTCTATGACGTTAGTAGAAACTGGCATATTAGACCTGTTAAAAACCCACGATTATACCCTTTATGATAGAGATGTTGCAACAACGAAAGAAGAACAAAAGCAAGTATATACCAATATTTTTAACTCTGACTATTTTTTAATGAGCACTAATGCAATTACTATACAAGGAGAGCTTATTAATATTGATAATCGTAGTAATCGAGTATCTTTTTTATGTTTTGGTCCTGAACATGTAATTATTATTGCAGGAATGAATAAAGTTGTAACTGATGTAGACAGTGGTATGAAACGAGTACGAAACATTGCTTCTCCAAAGAATACAGTTCGTTTACACAAACATACTCCTTGTTCTATTACTGGAGTATGTAGTAACTGTTTCTCCCCTGACTGTATTTGCTCTCAAATTGTGGTTACTCGATTTTCTCATATTCCAAATCGAATTAAAGTAATTCTAGTGGGGGAAGATTTGGGATACTAAAATAGGTATTAGAAATAAATTCAATACAAAAAAGAACCCTATGCTTACCACTTCCATTGCATAGGGTTTCTTCTTTTTTATTATTTTTCAAATACAATTACTTCGTATGGTCGCAATGTATTTTCTCTTATCTCTTTATAGTTATGGAATAATACCTTCTCCTTTGATGGTATCTCGGCTACCTTATCACTAAAGTTTGCATAGACAATAAAATGTTCTTTTTCCATTGTAATCATTGTTCCATCTGTTCTAAATGTTGCAGTAGTTTCAATGGTATCGTAATGTTTTTTACGATATGCAATAATAGATTTGTAATAATCAAAAATTCCATCACTACTATTTCTATCCTTTTTTACATTAATTTCTCTGTAATTTTCATTTACATCAATCCAAGGCTTTCCTGTGGAAAATCCTGCATTGTCACTATCATCCCATTGCATTGGTATTCTTGCATTATCTCTAGATACCTTTTGAATGATTTCCATAATTTCTTCTTCTGGAAGTCCTTTTTCCACAAGTTCTTTGTACTTATTAAAAGTTTCCACATCTTTATACTTATCTATGGTGTTAAAGTAGGCATTTGTCATACCGATTTCTTCTCCTTGATAAATATATAAATTTCCCTTTAATAAACCAAATAGTGTAATTAATAGCTTTGCACTTTCCTTTCGATATTCCTTATCATTTAACCATACAGAAATCATTCTTGGCAAATCATGATTGTTCATAACAATGGCTTCTATCCCTGTATAACCATTTTCCCATTGGTCAAAACATTGGCAAAGTGCTTCTAAGTTAATAGGTGCACGATTCCACTTATCTCCATTTATATGGGCTAAACATTGGTAATGAAAATGAAAGGCTTGGGTTAATCCATCTGGATTACACATCTTGTAACTTTCTTCTATACTAGAGCACCAACACTCCCCTACTGTAAGAAGTTTATCGCTAAATGTTTTATGATTTAACTCCTTTAAGTACTCATAAAACTTTGGCCCTTTTCCTACAATTAATTTATCAGGTTCTTTTCCAATTAAATCAATTACATCAAGTCGAAAACCTTCTACTCCCTTTTCAATCCAATAATTTACCATATCATACAAATCATTTCTTACTTCTTCATTGGACCAATTTAAGTCTGGTTGTGTTTCGTCAAATAAACGAAGATAATACTTTCCTACTTCTTCACTGTATGTCCACGCACTGCCACCAAACATAGAGGTAAGCTCATTTGGCTCATCTCTCCATATATAATAATCATAATATTTTTCGTCTTTTTTCAATGCTTTTTGAAACCAAATATGTTCATTTGATGTATGATTTAACACCAAATCCATCATAATTTTCATTCCACGCTTTTTTGCTTCTTGAATCAAACGTTCATAATCTTCATTGGTTCCAAAACGTTCATCAATTTGTCTATAATCTGAAATATCATATCCGTTGTCATGTTGTGGTGACTTACAACATGGACTAAGCCAAATGTAATCTACACCTAACTCTTTTAAATAATCTAGTTTTTCAATAATTCCGTTAATATCACCATATCCGCTTCCTGTGGTGTCCTTAAAGCTTTTTGGATAAATTTGATATATGACTTTATTCTCTAAATCCCTCATAAAATCCTCCTATTCTACCTTATTCTATCATGGATATAGTTATTTCTCTTTCATCCATTTTCTACTATATCAAAAATAGTACATAAAAGAAAGCAAATAATTTTAGTTATTCATCGATTCCTTTTTCCAATAAACACTCTGTCATTTTCTCCATGTCCATACTAGATAATACAATATCAGCCTTAACGTCTTCTTCTTTTGGTGAAAGATTGGAATGAACATAAAGAGTTGATAGCCCTACTTTTTTTGCTCCTAAAATATCACAAATACCATCATTTCCAATCATAATTGCATCTTCTGGAATAATAGAATATTCCTTTAATAACTCTTTAAAAAATCTTTCATCTGGTTTTTTACAGTTATAATCGGAAGAAATAAATATCCCATCAAAATATTTTGTAATTCCTAATGCATTCATTTCATATTGGGTAAATACTCTTTGTGCATTAGACAATAGATATATCTTTTTACCACTTTTTTTAATAGCTTCTAACATTTCTATTGTTCCATCGTATAGCTTAATATAATCTGTGGACAAAATACGGAAAAACTGTGCTACATGAATTGCCATCTCATTATTAACTAACACATTTTTTTCTTTAAATAACTGTTTAAAAACTTGTTCTATTTGAATTTCTGGATAAGCTTCGTGACTATCTTTTCGTATCTGTTGTACCCCTTTGCTCATTTCAGCTACAATGGTTTCATAGGATTGTTTTAATTCTAAAGGTTTATAATCCGCACCATAGAATTTATAAAAATAGGACAATTTTTCCCATACTTCATTTTTATTTTCATCTGTATGTATATCTACTAATGTTCCATACAAATCAAAAATACAAGTGTTATATTGTTTTTTCTTCATTGTATTTTTTAACACTCCTTATCTTCATTTTCAATTCTCATGATTTTTATACTATATCTTAATACTTTACAATCACTGTTGTACTATTCACTTTCTAAATCTTTGTAAATTTTTAATATTTCAGATACACTCCAAGCTTGTGCAAAACAACCTCTACTTTCATTTGGAATTAGTCCGTCATAAATCTCTGCAATTTGTCCAACACAACCTTCTCTTAAGGCATCTTCAAACAATGCTAACTGACGTTTTACTACTTCTTTTGCCTTCTCACTATACTCATTTACTTTTAAATATGCTCTAAAATAAGACCCTAACGGAAATGTCCAAACAGTTCCTTGATGATATGACATATCTCTTTTATAATGGCTTCCACTATATTCTGGTACAAACTGTTTATCTTCTAATGATAAACTTCTAAGTCCGTATGGAGTATATAATTTATCAAATACTTTATTCACTACCTTTATTGCTTTTTCCTTGCTAATTGGTGAAAATTCAATGGATACTGCCCAAATCTGATTACAACGTACTTGTGTATCGTAGTCTTCTCCAGATACTACGTCTTTTAAGCATTGTTCTTCTTCATTCCAGAATAGACGTTCAAAGGATTCTTTCACCTTTTCTGCTAATATGGTATATTCTGTCACATCTTTTTCTAACAATTTTCCTAACACTTCCATAATTTTTAATGAGCTATACCAAAAAGCATTCACTTCCACTGGTTTTCCATGTCGTGGTGTTGGCAATTCATTTTCAAAACGAACATCCATCCAAGTTAATTGGTTGTACCCACTTCCAGCCTTAATAAGATAATCAGTATCCATCTTAATATCAAAATCAGTACCATTTTTATAATACTCAATAATAGATTCCATAGATGCATAAGCTTCCTTAATAAATTCTATGTCTTTTGTATTCTTGTAATACTCATAAATCCCTTGAATAAACAAAAGAGAAGCATCTACAGTATTATACATTGGCTCACTTTCACCTTCTGGGAATAAATTTGGCATAATTCCATTTTTTAAATACTTTATAAAAGTACGGAAAATATTTTTGGCTTCTTCCCCACGTTTTGTAGCAATGCAACAACCTTCTAATGCAAACATAGTATCTCTTCCCCAATCTGCAAAAAATGGGTATCCTGCAATAATTGATAAACTATTTGTAGATTCTCTTTTACATATAAATTGGTCAGAGGCACGAACTAAAACTTTTCCAATTTCATTTTTCATACCTGAATTCCTAATAATTTCTTTTTGTCGCTTAATTTCATCTTCAAAAAATTGTGAAATTGTATCAGCACTCATAACTTTACCCTTTTCCATAGAAAAAGCTAAATATACATTTGTCTTTTCTGAAAATGTATAGGTATATTTAACTCCCCTTGCAAAGTGACCAACCGATTCTCTACCATCTTTTGCATCACGACTATAATAAATATCTCTTTCATACTGTAGGCTTTCAAATATTGTTTTATTCCAATCATTTGCACCTACATATACGTCCATTCCATTGGAAGAAATCATTGTATCTGATATTTGAAATGGTTGATTTTCCATCATAATATCTCCCTTTGGAGCAAATTGTAAGGTTGGTACTACTTCTAGGCAAACCTTTTTCTCTAATGGATTTACAACTTCATAAGAAATTCCTAACGTATTTTCTCCATGCACCATTACAACGCTTTTTATCAGTTCTACCCCATCTACGATATAATGCCACTTTGGCAAATAGTCTTGACGGAAATTAACTAAATACTGTTCGCCATTTTGATTTTTTGTATGCTGAACAAATTGCTGTGATGTAAGTTCATACTTTTTCCCCTGAATAAAAAGACATTCTTCTAGTTTACTAATTAAGTTGTATCTTATATTAGGTGCTGTTGTAGCAGCAATAAATACTCCACTATCATTTCTTGTAATGGAATTAATAATGGATAATGTGCTATATCCTCCTAGTCCATTGGTAAGTAAATAACAATTTTCCTCTGCTATTTCTTTCTTTTTAAAATGATTGGTTCCATAACTAAATGTTATCATCTTAATATTCCTTTCTGTTTATCAAATATTTATGCTAAATAAATTTATTATGTTCTCCAAAGAATTAAATTTCTCATAAAGCAAACTTCCAAAGAAATAAATTTCTCTTGAAATAGATTTCTCTTGAAATAGATTCCTCATGAAATAAACTTCTCAAAAAACAAAGGTTCTTCTCTAGGGTATATTGCTTTTCACTCCCTAAAGTAGAACCTTTTGATATAATTAACCTTTTACTGCCCCAGTCACACCTTCTGCATAATATTTTTGTGTGATTAAAAATAGGATGGTAATTGGAATGGAAATAAGAACACAACCTGCATAAAACTGTGTATAGTAAGTTTCAATAAACTCTGCTTCTAGCATTGTCCATAAACCAATTCCAATGGTATAAAACGCTCTATCTGTTCCTAAAATAACTTTTGCAAAAATATAATCTACCCAAGGTCCCATAAAAGCAGTTAGAAGTGTATATACAATAATTGGCTTAGATAATGGAATTGTAATATAGCGAAAGACATCCCATTTTGTAGCACCATCAATATATGCTGCTTCATCAATACTAATTGGAATTGTATCAAAAAATCCTTTTGCAATATAAAATCCCAATCCTGCACCACCAGAATATACCATTACCAGTGCCAATAACTTTAATTGTCCACTTTCTAAAAATCCTAATCCCTTTAAGATATAATAAATTGCAATCATAGACATAAATCCTGGGAACATTCCAAGAATTAAAGCTACGTTCATAAATGGTTTTCTCATACGAAATCTTAATCTTGACATACAATAAGATACTGCCAATACAAATAATGTAGAAATCAAACAGCTTGCTGCAGCTACAATTAATGTATTTAAAAACCACTGTGGATAATTTACCCCTGAAGAAGATGTTTTAAACAAGTTTAAATAGTTATCAAAGGTATATTGTTTTGGAAAAATATAGCTTTTATAAGAACCACTCTCCGCACGAAAAGATGTTAGTATAACAAAAAAGATTGGTAAAATCCAAATAAATCCTAATACGGCTAATAGTCCATGTGTTAATGTTGAATTTATAATTTTCTTTATTTTCACTGATATCACCTCTTTTATTGGAATGAACTTTCATCTTTGTATGCATTGGTTCTACGATATGTTAGTAGCGATATTGTTGCTAGAATAACAAATACTAAGATACCAATAACAGAACCTAAATTGTAATCCTTTTGTGTAATTGTTAATTTATACAACCATGTTACAAGTAAGTCTGTTTTTCCTGCGTAGTAATACTCTAATGTATCAGGACCACCACCAGATAATAAGAAGATTACGTTAAAGTTATTAATGTTACCTGCAAAAGTAGTAATTAGATATGGTGTAGTTACAAATAACATATATGGAAGTGTAATCTTTCTAAAAATTGTTACTGGCTTTGCACCATCTACTCTAGCTGCTTCATATAACTCCTTTGGGATATTTTGTAAAATACCAGTTGTTGTTAACATTGTAAATGGAACACCAATCCAAATATTAACAAGAATAATTGTAATCTTAGCAATGGTTGGATCAGTAAAAAACGGAATCGCTGATGTTTTACCAATAATTCCTAAATCTCGTAATAATACATTCATAGGTCCGTTTGTATTAAACACACTTCTCATTGTAAGTAAAGTTACAAAGGAAGGTACTGCTACTGATAAGCAGAATAAAAATCTCCAAAAAGATTTAAATTTTGTTGTTTGTTTATTAATCAAAAGTGCAAGCAACATCCCCAAAATATAACAAGAAAATGTAGATGCAATTGCCCATATAATTGTCCATGTTAATACTGGTAAGAAGGTACTAGCTAAACCTCCGCTCATACTAAACATATTTTTAAAGTTTTCTAGACCAACCCATGTAAATAAATTTCCTGGTGGTTGGTGTAGATGATCATAATTTGTAAATGCGATACAAATCATAAATACAATTGGTACAATAGTAAATAATACAATACCTATAATAGGAAATGTAAGAAATGCAATATGTAAACGCCCTTCTTTAAAACTTCTTAAGTCATCTAAGAATTTTGGTACTTTTTTCCCTAATTCTTTCATTCTCTGAGCTTCATATCCACTTTTAAATGATAAAACTGCACATATAAGAATTGCTAATGTAAGAAAAATTGTTACTACACCATATAGTAGGAATAACATAGAATTATCCCCTGAAATATATTCGTAAACTTGTGTCACTTCATTAAATACTTCTTGCTGTGTCTTTGTTCCTAATGTTGTAAAATTAATTAATGATTGCACCCCAAATGATGCCATATATACAATATATGCTACTTCTAATATAAAAAATAGTAGTCCTCTTACAATTTGTCCATGAATAAAATTTCCAAATCCAAATATTAACAATGAAAGCTTTGTATAAATATTAGAATGCTTCATTGCTTCTTTTAATGATACGTACTCTCCCATACTATCACTTCCTTTACCTATTTTCCTATTAAGAATGGGACATGTTATCTATGCCCCATTCTTGTATCTAATTATTCTGCTACTGTCATTGCTTTTACAAATGTATCCATCTTTTCTTGAACATTATCCTTTGTTAATGCTCCACCTCTGATTTCTGTTGCAATTGCACCAGCATTTGTCCAATAACGTTTACTAAATTCTACAGATGTTGGTTGAACAACAGATGCTGTATTTGATTGTTTTACTAAAATATTTGCAACTTCATCATTCTTTACTTCTTCAATTTCAGAAGCTTTTAAATTTGTTGGAACTTGAGCTGTTTCTTTAAATCTTTGAATTTGCATTTCTTCTCCACCTAAGTATTTTGCAAACTCTACTGCTACTTGTGGATTCTTTGTCTTAGAGTTAACACCAATCATCTTTGAGCTGTAGAAACTCTTTAATTGATATTCATTTCCATCTGGGCTAAAGGTTGGAAGAATTGCAACACCTAAATCTTCTCCTAGTGCTTCTTCATATACGTTATAGTTCCAAGAACCATCAAACCAAGCACCAATACGATGTTCTGCAGCTAATTCTGAAATAGAAACATCATCTGCGTATGCTACCTTTGGATTGTTCATTAAATCAATTAGGTAATTGGTAACTGCAATTCCTGTTGCATTGTTCCAGTCACAACCAGCACTAAAGTCTGTACCATCTTCTCCATATACAGATAAACCAGCACCATAGTACCAAGCACCTAACTTCCAACCACCTGCACTATCTAAACAGAAGTTATATACATCATCTGCTGTTTGTACTCCTAACATTTTTTCAACAGAAGTAATGTCATCTTCTGTAAAAATACTCTTATCATAGTACATAAAGTATGTATTATGTGTAAATGGAATTGCATAAATAGAATCTTCATATTTTGCTGTATTTACTACTTGTTCTGACATTGTTGATGTTACTAACTCCTCAGCAGAGCCACCTAATTTAGAAATTGCACCTGCAGATACTAAATCTGGTAACTGGTCACTTGCAAAGAAAAATACATCTCCTGCCATTTCAACGTCTTTTAAGATTTCATCTTTTGCAACGTCTTCTCCTACAACTTCAACTGAGAAATTAATCTTCCATTCTGGATGCTTTTCTTGGAAAGATTTCATCATACTATCCATCGTTTCGTCTGTTACTTGATTTTCAGCAGTCCATACTTTTAAATCAACTTCTGTTGCTTCTCCACTATTTGCTTGTGAAGATGTGTTACCTCCATTTTCACTTGACCCTGTTGGTCCATTGTTTGAATTACTACATCCAGCTAAGCTTGTTACTGCCATAGCTGCTGTTAACATTGAGACTAAAAATTTTTTTCTCATATACGCTCCTCCGTTTTTTCGTATTTTTTCGTTGATATGTATATCATACTATACTTTAAACAAAATGTCTATATTTTTAAAACTTTTTTTTTTTTTTTTGTCAATTTGCATATTTGTATTTTTATTTTTTGTGTACTTTGAATAAAAAATATAAGTTACCCCTTTGTATTTTTACATTCGTATCTACGTGTTACTAGGAAGAAAATCCTATAATTCCAATGCCATTTGCTTGTATTTTTATTTTATTATTAGAAAGAATTGATGCTTCTTGTAATAAAATAGCTTCCCATTTTTTATCTTCCAATTGACATTCTTTATAAAAATTATTGGAATTATAAAATACAACTATTTTTTCATAATTGCTGTTAGGCTTGTTTGCATATTTCTTCTTGTACTCATCACTTGGAATAAGCTCCACTTGAATCATCCCTTGTTTTTCTTCTACGTTTACACCACTGGTATAAGTACCATCTGGATTGCAGAAAATTGGAAACATTTTTCTTAGCTGAATGAATTGTTTATAAAACTCTACTAACTCCTTAAACTGTTTTGCCCGTTTCCAATCTAATGCATTGACAGATGCTGGTGACTTATAACTGTTATCAATTCCCTCTTTTGTTCGTCCAAATTCTTCTCCTGCTTGGAAAAATGGAATTCCACAAGTAGTAAATACAATCCCTGCACCTAATTTATTTTGGGCAATTAAAGACTTATAGGAAGAATGAAAGTTAGGTTCTTTTTTATTTGTTATAATTAATTTATCCCAAAAGGTTAGATTATCATGTGCAGAAACATAATTAATAAACTGTCTTGGAACTTTTCCTGTAAATTCTTCTATGATTTTACCATTCCATACACAGTCTAAGGATTCTTTTAATTTTTTTCCTGCTTTTTTATTTCCATTAATAAATCCTGCTTCTTCTTCCACCATAACACTACCCTTAATAAAATCTCGAATCACATCACAAAACGCAGAAATACCAGTATCTAGCTGATTGAGATGCTCTTTTACTGATGGAATACTACCAACAGGCATAGAAGTGGCACCACCACACCAAGGCTCTCCATATAACAAAATAGTATTTTTTCCAAACTCATCATCTAGTGCTTTTCTAATTTCATTCATAGTTTCTGTATCGTGAACTCCCATTAAATCAAAACGAAAACCGTCTAAATGATATTCCCTTGCCCAATGTAAAATAGAATCTATCATGTACTTTCGATACATCACTCTATCACTGGCAGTTTCATTTCCACAACCTGAACCGTCAGAATACTCTCCTTTTTGATTGATTCGATAATAATAATATGGTACGGTCCTATTTAAATTGCTATCGGTATGAAAGGTATGATTATAAACAACGTCCATAATGACACCAATCCCCTCATTATGAAATGCCTGAATCATTTCTTTTACTTCTTTTATTCTAACTCTGCCATCATAAGCATTGGTAGAATAACTTCCATCTGGTACGTTATAATTCACTGGATCATATCCCCAATTAAAAGCATCTACATCATCTCTTTCATCTACCGAACCAAAATCATAAAATGGCAGTAAATGTACATAGGTAACACCTAGGGATTTAATATAGTCTATTCCTGTTTGAAACGTACTATCACCTTTTAATGTTGTTCCTTTTTGCGTAAATGCCAAATATTTCCCACGATATTTTTCATCAATTCCACTATTCTCATCATAAGAAAAATCTTTGATATGAAGCTCATAAATGACACGTTCTTCTACTGGAATATTTGGGCGTTTATCCATCTCCCAACCAATAGGATTTGTTTCATTCAAATCAATAATCATACTTCTTTCTCCATTGATACCACTTGCTTTTGCATAAATATCATTGGTTTCATAAGTTTTACCATTTGCATGAATTACATAGGTGTAGTATAAATTTTTTAAATCGTTTTTAATACTTACACTCCATACCCCTCGTTCCCCTTCTTGCAATTCATAAGTACCTATTTTTTTACTATCTTCCTCTATTTGACTTCCTTTTGTATATAAATGTAATAACACCTGTGTAGCAGTTGGCGCCCACACGTTAAATGTAGTTTTTTCTTTTTCATATGTATAACCTAAATCATTTTTTAAATAACTATATTCACGTTCAAATTCTTTTGAGGTAAATACTTTACTCCACTCTGCAGCTGTCTTTTTTCCTTTTATACTCATTAAAACACCTCTTTTTTTTCGTAAATTTTCGTAATGTAATAGTACTATTCTTTTTTTCTTTTGTCTATATATTTTCAAAAAGAAATCTATTTTCTCTCTTTTCCACAGAAATATCTGCTTATTTTTATATATTTTTCCCATTGATTTTCTATTATTTTTTTCCACATTTATTTATAAATTGACGAATTTTGTATTATCATATATGATTAATAAAGCAACAACTTTTAAGTTGGGGAGGTAAATATGACAGTTAAGATAAAAGACATTGCAAAAAAATTGGATATATCCGTTGGTACTGTTTCAAAAGGATTAAATGGTGCTTCTGATGTAAGCTATGAATTAACACAGCTTATCTTAGATACTGCCATTGAAATGGGCTATAAGCCAAAGAAAATGCAGAATAAAGAACATAAACATTTATGTATTTTTATTACTAATATGGATTTTAAATCAGAAAATGATTTTGGATATGATATTATACTTGGATTTAAACAACACGCAATGAGAGATGGTTGGAACGTTCATATTGAAGTTGCATCTCATGAGTTACAAGAAAAAAATAATTATGATACTTATATGTTATCCAAGGGATATACAGGAGCTTTCTTTGTTGGATTTGCACTTGATGATTTGTGGTTGCAAAATCTTTCTTCCACAAAAACTCCAACTGTTTTACTAGATAACTATGTTCCTAGAAATTTTAATGTAAGTTATGTTGGTACGGATAATTTTGAGGCATTTGATATTTCCATTGAATATTTAAAACAGTTAGGACATACAAGAATTGGATTTTTTAGTGCTTTTTTAGATTCTGTAGTTTCTAAGGATCGCTATGAAGCATTTTTAAAGGCTATGCAACATCATAATTTACAAATTGATGAGAATATCCTTGGATTTGGACATTACTCCAGTAATTCAGCAAAATATCATATTCCAAAAATGTTAGAGCATAAGCCTACTGCTATTTTGTGTAGTAGTGACTCTATGGCATACGGTGCGATTCAGGTTTGCCAACAATTAGGTTTACATGTACCTAATGATATTAGTATTATAGGATTTGATGATGTTGACCTTTGTAATCATTCCACTCCAAAAATAACAACCATTCGTCAGAATCGTTTGGAGATTGGGAAATGTGCTTATAGTTCACTAGAAAGTATTATACGAAATGTGTTTATCAATAAAACATCTCTTAGACCTACCCTTGTGGAAAGAGAATCAGTGGGAGTGGCAAAAAATAGCCAACTTTTCTATCATACAGATACAAATGAGAAAAAATAAGCTAATTCATTTATAAATTAAAAGTGCCGTAATACTAAGTATTACAGCACTTTTTTCTATCTATTACACAATCCCTTGTGCGTTCATTGCTTCTACTACTTTTTCAAAGCCTGCTATATTAGCACCAGCTACATAATTTCCTTCCATACCATATCTTTTTGCAGCGTCATCTGCTTTCTTAAAGATATTTACCATAATGTCTTTTAACTTTGCATCTACTTCTTCAAATGTCCAACTCATTCTTTGGCTATTTTGAGACATTTCAAGAGCACTTGTAGATACACCACCAGCATTAGCAGCCTTTGCTGGCATAAATAATACATTATTTTCTAAGAAGAAGTCTGTTGCTTCTTGTGTAGATGGCATATTAGCACCTTCTGCTACGCAATAACATCCGTTTGATTTTAATGTTTTTGCATCGTCTAAGTTTAATTCATTTTGAGTAGCACATGGTAGAGCAATATCACATGGAATACTCCAAATTCCCTTTCCTTCTGTATATACAGCATTTGGATGAGTTTCTACATATTCTTTGATTCTTCCACGTCTTACTTCTTTAATTTCTTTTACTGTATCTAAATTGATTCCATTTTCATCATAAATGTATCCATTGGAATCACTAAGAGCTACGACTTTTGCACCTAATTGTTGTAATTTTTCTGTTGCATAAATAGCTACATTTCCTGAACCTGATACTACAACTGTTTTATCTTTTACTGATTTTCCATGGTGATTTAACATTTCTTCTGTAATATACACAAGACCATATCCTGTTGCTTCTGTTCTTACTAAAGAACCACCATAAGTTAGCCCTTTTCCTGTTAATACTCCTTCGTATAAACCAGTAATCTTCTTATATTGACCATATAAGAAACCAATTTCTCTTGCTCCAACTCCAATATCACCAGCAGGAACATCTACATCTGCACCTATGTATTTGCATAATTCTGTCATGAAACTTTGGCAAAATGCCATAACTTCTCGATCAGATTTTCCCTTTGGATCAAAGTCAGAACCACCTTTTCCACCGCCAATAGGAAGACCGCTTAATGAGTTTTTAAAGATCTGTTCAAATCCTAAGAATTTTACAATACTTTGATTTACAGATGGATGGAAACGTAATCCCCCCTTGTAAGGCCCAATGGCACTAGAGAATTGAACACGAAACCCTCGATTTACTTGGACTTGTCCTTTATCATCCACCCAAGGTACTCGGAAACTAATAATTCGTTCAGGTTCTACCAAACGTTCTAATACAGCATCTTTTCTGTACGCTTCTTCGTTTGCTTCAATTACTACTCGTAAGGACTCTAATACTTCCTTTACTGCTTGATGAAACTCTACTTCATTTGGTGACTTTTCTTTTACTCTTGCTAATACCTCATCTACATAACCCATAGCTCTTTCTCCTTTACCTTTTGATTTATTTTTGATTTTCTTATTATAGCAAACATGAAAAACAATATCAATACGTTAATTC
>CAJFOH010000157.1 GCA_904395845.1 uncultured Lachnospiraceae bacterium | reverse complement strand
CCATTTTTCAACATTCCATGATAATTGTATAATTGGATTAATAACTCTGCTGAATAGACTCTATCCACCCATGTTGGACAATCCTTAATATCATAATCTACACTTTCCCCAGTAATTGCATTACATAACACTACTCTTCCTATGGTTTGTCCACCAAATAAACCAATATTAAACTTTTTCACTGGACAAATCCAATAAGGAGTTCCATTATCATCAATTTCAAAACTTAATTCGTCAAAAATATAGGTTGGATATTGAAAACGCAAATGTCGGTAAATGTTTCGATTAAAATATTCTGACTGGGAATATTTCATTCCTTCTTCTAATTTTACAAGTTCTGTATTTTGTGTAGTCATATCAATTTTTATATATGCTGGAATTCCTTTTCTATGGTTTGTTAACCACTTAATTGGGCTTGCATATACAAGTGGGGTTACACGAACTGGCTTTTCCTTAAAATTAATTTGAGTATATAAATTGCTTACTTCAAATTGAGATACCATATCAACCATACTACCCATTTTTCGATTTCCTAATAATTCTGCTGAATCTTTATCAAGAAGTGGTACTTGGCTAAAATCAACCTCTGGAAAATCTTGTTCAAATGTTTTATCTTGTACTTCTAATAATTGTTGATATTTTCTTGCATTGATAATAGGAGAAGATAATAAACTTCCAATTCCATAAATAGCAAGTAATAGTACAAATATAATAATTCCTACTAGCATAGGCTTGTATCTTTTTATTTCATCTACTGTTTGAACTTTTCCTTTCACTCCAATAACAACAATAATTGCTACCATTAAAATAAGAAGAAAACCCCAAAATCCACTAGAATGAATGTTAATCGCTGGTATTGTAATATAATAATAGATTCCACCTATTATTAAGGCTACCAGTAAAATAAGTAACTTTTTTCCCAATTGTTTCATATTATTTACAATATTCCTTTCTTAAATCTACCTGTTACTATTATTCTTCAAATTATTAAAAAATATTTATTGTCTTATTTTTGCCCTATGTTATTTCTTTCTAACAATAACTATTTCTTTAATAAATAGTAACTAGGTCGTATATACTGTACTTCCTACAAGTATATGCGACCTAGTCTATCATTAAATATTTATTTTTACAAGAGATTCTCTCTTATATTTTATTAAGTTTCCATTAACATTCCATAATATTTCTATATTAAGATTCAATAGTTCCTACTAATCTATTATCTTCCACATCAATTAAAATATTATCTTGACTTGCAATTTCACCAGATAAAATAATTTTTGCTGCTAATGTTTCCACATGCTTTTGTAAAAATCTCTTTAATGGTCTTGCACCATATACAGGGTCATATCCATGCTCTACAATATAATCTTTCGCAGCGTCTGTTAATTGAATGGAAATTTCTTTTTCTTCTAATCGCTTGTTAACATCTTTTAATAACAAGTCGATAATGTCACCTACTTGCTCTTTTGCTAAAGGTTTAAATAAAATGATTTCATCCAAACGATTTAGAAATTCTGGTCTAAAATGTGCTCGTAAATCACTCATAACCATTTGTTCTGCTTCTTCTTTTATGTTTCCATATTCATCAATTCCATCTAGCAAGTAACTAGAACCGATGTTAGAAGTCATAATTAAAATTGTATTCTTAAAGTCTACGGTACGACCTTGAGAATCTGTAATTCTACCATCATCTAATACCTGAAGTAAAATATTAAATACATCAGGATGTGCCTTTTCTACTTCATCAAATAACACAACAGCATATGGCCTTCTACGAATCGCTTCTGTTAACTGTCCACCTTCATCATATCCAACGTATCCTGGAGGAGCTCCAATCAAACGAGATACAGAATGTTTCTCCATATATTCGCTCATATCAATACGAACCATATTAGATTCATCATCAAATAAGTTTTCCGCAAGTGCCTTGGCAAGCTCTGTTTTACCTACCCCTGTTGGTCCTAAGAATAAGAAAGAACCAATTGGCTTTGTAGGGTCTTTAATTCCAGCTTTGGAACGAATAATAGCTTCTGTTACTTTTGTAACACCATCATCTTGCCCAATGACACGTTTGTGCAATGCCTCGTCTAAATGCAAGGTTTTGTTTCGTTCACTTTCATTTAACTTAGCAACTGGAATTCCTGTCCATTTGGAAATAATTCTACAAATTTCTTCTTCTGTCACTGCCTCACGCACTAAGGATAAATCAGTGGCTTTTACTTTTTCTTCTTCTATTTGTAATTCTTTTTGTAAACTTGGCAATGTTCCGTATTGAAGTTGTGCTGCCTTATTCAAATCATATTGCTGTTGTGCTAGTTGAATTTGACGATTTACTTCTTCAATTTGTTCTCTTAACTTGCTAAGATGCTCCACAGAGCTTTTTTCATTGTCCCATTGTGCTTTTTTCGTATTAAACTCTTCTCTAAATTGTGCCAATTCTTTTTGTAAATGTTCCAAACGTTCCATACTTAAACGGTCGTTTTCTTTCTTTAATGCAGCTTCTTCGATTTCCAACTGCATAATCTTTCTTTGTAACTCGTCTAATTCTGTTGGCATAGAATCTAGTTCTGTCTTAATCATAGCACAAGCTTCATCCACTAGGTCAATTGCCTTATCTGGTAAAAATCTGTCAGATATATAACGATTCGAAAGTGTTGCCGCTGTTACTAACGCAGAGTCTGTAATTTTTACACCATGGAATACTTCATATCTATCTTTTAGTCCTCTTAAAATAGAAATGGTGTCTTCTACAGTTGGTTCTTCTACCATAACAGGTTGGAATCTTCGTTCTAGTGCTGGGTCTTTTTCAATATATTTTCTATATTCATCAAGTGTTGTAGCACCAATACAATGTAACTCTCCTCTAGCAAGCATAGGTTTTAGCATATTTCCTGCATCCATTGCCCCATCTGTCTTTCCAGCTCCAACAATCAAATGAAGTTCGTCAATAAATAATATAATCTGACCTTCGCTTTTCTTCACTTCTTCTAATACTGCTTTTAAACGTTCTTCAAATTCTCCTCGGTACTTTGCCCCTGCTACTAAAGAACCCATATCAAGAGCAAAAATCTTTTTATCCTTTAGCCCTTCTGGAACATCTCCTGCTACAATTCGTTGTGCTAACCCTTCTACCGCTGCTGTTTTACCAACACCTGGTTCACCAATTAGTACTGGGTTATTTTTTGTCTTTCTTGATAAAATACGAATTACATTTCTAATTTCGCTATCTCTACCAATCACTGGGTCAAGCTTTTGATTTCTAGCTTTTTCTACTAAATCTTGCCCATATTTATTTAAAGTATCATAAGTAGCTTCTGGATTATCACTAACTACCCTTTGATTTCCTCTTACTGTTGACAACGCTTGTAGGAAACGTTCTCTAGTAATAGCTACATCTTTTAAAATATTTTTTGTACCACCTTCTGCATATTTAATTAAAGCTAAGAAAATATGCTCTAATGATACATATTCATCTGACATAGCTTTCGCTTCATCTTCTCCATGAATTAATACTTGATTTAATCCATTGCTAATATAATGATTTGCATTTCCTGATACTTTTGGAAGCTTTCTTAATTCTTCTTCTGTTCGTTCTATTACATAAGGTAGTTGAATTTGCATCTTAGTAATTAACTTTCCAATTAATCCATCTTCTTGGGTTAACATACTATATAATAAATGTAATTGTCCAACTTCTTGATTGCCATAATCGTAAGCTACCTTTTCCATTGTTTGCACAGCTTCTATTGATTTTTGAGTAAATTTATTAATGTTCATACGCTCACTCCTTACTGTCAAAATTCATAACGCATTTGTTCTATTTGTTATATAACAATATGATACCACTTTTTTCTCATTTGTAAAGAAAAAAAGTATAAAGTTTCTATAAAGTTTGTATTTTCTTTTGTTATAATTTTTTTTTGATTTCTGTTCATAAAACCTATGATTTTTTCCATAACTATGATATAATACTTCTAAATCTTTGGTTTAACTAAAAAATAATTACATTTTAAAAAGATTTTTTCCTAATATAAATATGATTTTTTTTATGACAGAATCTATCAAATAAAATATATTTTATATCATTAACAAATATTTTACGAATTATGTACTAGGAGGAACTATCACTATGGAACCATATATCTATTCTATTATTTCAAAAGAAAATTTACAGGAAATGCTTGTGTCTTTTGAAGCATGTTTAAATTTACCAATTCAGTTTATTGATAATGAAGGCGAAAGCATAACATCAGAAGGAAAATGTACCACCTACTGCAAAGCATTTCAAAAACATTTACCTCATCAAAATACTTGCGATAAGCTTCATGCCTCTGCAAGTAAAAAAGCAATTGCATTAGGAGAATCTTACATATTTTCTTGTCATGGACAATTAAATCACATTGTTTATCCACTGATTCATAAAAATGTTTATGTAGGCTCTATCCTTGTTGGACCATTCCATTTAGAACCAGTAACAACTGATTCCTTTATTGATGTGTCCAAAAGACATCCTATTCCAGCCTCTGATTTAATTGATTTGT
>CAJFOH010000156.1 GCA_904395845.1 uncultured Lachnospiraceae bacterium | reverse complement strand
TGGGTTTGCATATACAAAAAAAAGGGAGGCAATCATGTGTGTGATTCCTTTTGTAGTGGAAGGGGTAAAACTTGTATGGGTGACCCAATTTTTAATCCAAGTATCAAATAACTTTAAAATACCAAGCAATAGTAAAATACCAGCAGATAACAATGTGGCAAATTGATTAGGAAGAAGCGGTTCAATGAAATTTCCTAGCAATAAGGAAATAACAATAAAAAAAGTACATAAGCTATCAATTAAAAAAACAGAAATGATAGGAATTTTTATATTACTAAAACCATAGCCCATGCTAGTTATCAAAGCATCCATAGATAAAGCTATGGTAATTATAATAGATTGAATCAGAAAATTTATATTCATAATTTGTTATCCTTTTCTTTTTTATATTATCATATTCCATAAAAAAATATGATGTGAAACATTCTAGAATGAAAAATATGAGAAAGAAAAAATGGCCATAAAGGAATGGATAAGGCATGGAACAGAAGTGAGAAATATAGGAGAGAATACATGGAACATAAACGTTATCAAATTACACAATGGTGTCACAATTTTATCAAAGATTATGTACAAGAAGGGGATATTTGTGTTGATGCTACAGTAGGCGGTGGAAATGATACAAAATTTCTTTGTGAATTAGTAGGAGAAACAGGAACAGTAATTGGCTTTGATATTCAAAAAGAGGCCATAAAAAAGGCAGAAGAGAAATTAAAGAGTCATCATTTTTTAAAAAGAACAAAGTTAATCTTAGATGGACATGAACATATAGCAAATTATGTTTCCCCAAATAGTGTATCTTGTATTGTCTTTAATTTAGGGTATTTTCCAGGGGGAGATCATAAAATAACTACACAGTTAGCCACTACGATTCAGGCTGTGAGTAACGGATTGGACTGTTTGAAAGTGGGTGGAATTATGAGTTTGTGTATTTATAGTGGTGGTGATAGTGGGTTTGAAGAAAAAGAAGGGTTATTACCATTTTTGCAACAATTAGACAGCAAAAAGTATATTGTTATAATGAGCCAGTACTATAATAGACCAAACAATCCACCCATACCAGTTTTTATTATTAAAATAAAGTAAGATTTGTAAAAATTCTAAAAAAGCTGAAAAAAATTATATCCATAATTAAAAATATATGCTATAATGAAGTAAGTTCATTAAGAAATAAATATATGAAAGGAGACACTATTATGAAGAAATATGTATGTGTTGTATGTGGATACATTTATGATCCAGAAATCGGCGATCCAGATAACGGAGTAGAAGCAGGAGTTGCTTGGGAAGATGTACCAGAAGATTGGTTATGTCCACTTTGCCAAGTTGGAAAAGATCAATTTGAAGAAGTAGAAGAATAATACATAAAAAGAGCATTGTCATATAACAAAGTTTGTTATATAGCATTGCTCTTTTATTATGTAAAAAAGTTGTTTCAACTAGAATTGCAATATCCTTTCATTAAGAAAATCATTAATTGCTCTCTGTACTAGATAAATCAGAAGCATTTTTTGCATCGTCTGGAAGAGAAATATCAGATAGAGAATTAATGTTATCAAACGTAATATCTAGCGTTCCACTAATAGATTCCCCTTCTGCTGAAAATAAGTTACTAAAATCACTAGAAAGTTTTATTGGTGCATAATTTTCTTTGTTAATATAATAATCAAATGTAACATCAGAAAGTTTGCTAAAATCTAAATCTAGTGAGTCATCATTGCTTGGTAGCAAACTAAAACTTTGATTTAGCACTGTTTGTAAAATTGAGGAACGTAGAGAGGCACTAACAACATATAAATCTGCACCATCGATTGTAGTATCGTCTTTTTTAGAAAAAGATATATTATCTAACTTACGAGGATTTACAAGGTCAGTGGCACGTTGTAGATTTAGCGATTGCTTCATTTCATCGGTCAGTGGCTGTTTCACCCAATTATCAAACAAATTCATATATAGATAGTCTTCATCCATATATAAGGAGAGTGATGTAGGAACTTCTGTTTGTGCAGAGTCCATTGTAATAGTAATCATTGCTTTTTTGGGGTTATCTAATGTTTGCATATCAAGAGTAATATGAGCAGATTCATTTTGCTCATTATTTTTTAATTCAAAAGACATATTTGTATGAATACTAGATATGTGGTTATAGGCTTCATCTACTTTCTCCATAATAGAATCTGCGCTTATAGTAGTATCAGATTCTGTATTGGAACAGCCAACAAATAAAAAAGATGTGGCAGTTATAAGAGAAAGTGTATATTTCTTAATGGTTCTCATAAGATTCCTCCTTTTATTATGTAAATAGTAATGTGGGAAGTCCCTAGCATAAATTTCTTTGTTATAAGTGTTAAATTTTATTTATTATAACATATATAATCTT
>CAJFOH010000155.1 GCA_904395845.1 uncultured Lachnospiraceae bacterium | reverse complement strand
TTCGTCTTGAAAACGAGTCTTTCCTTGTTTTCAATCAAGCTTGTTACAAGCTTGATGAGTTTCGCAATTACCTATGTAAATAGTAATGTGGGAAGTCCCTAGCATAAATTTCTTTGTTATAAGTGTTAAATTTTATTTATTATAACATATATAATCTTAATTATGCAAATAGCAATTATAGGAAGTGTTATTTCTTTATTGAGATAGGAAACTTGCTTTCATACTTGCATAGTGTAATAGTAAAAATAGAAAAGGAAGATCATTTTATGGATAGAAAACTTATTGTTATTGACCCAGGACACGGAGGAACTGACCCAGGAGCAGTATATGAAAGCAGACAAGAGAAAGATGATGTATTAAATTTAGCACTTGTGGTAGGAGAAATATTAAAAAATAATGGTATAGATGTTGTATATACTCGTATTGATGATACCAATCATACACCATGGGAGAGAGCCAATATAGCAAATAAAGCAGAGGGAGATTATTTTCTATCTCTCCATAGAGGTCTAGCACCAAATCCAGAAACAGAACAAGGTGTGGAAATTTCTCTATATTCTAATAGTGGAACAAAAGCAGATATGGCAAATGCTATGGAACAGAATTTATCAAACATAGGATTTGTAAATAGAGGAATAAAAGAGAGAAAAGATAAGACAGTATTAAAGAATACAAAAATGCCAGCCATATTGTTAGATGTAGGAGTAATCAATCATACAGAAGATAATAAACGATTTGACCAATATTTTGATGAAATCGCAAGTGGAATTGCAGAAGGAATCTTACAGTATATAGAAGGAGAAGAAGGAAATAAAAATACAGGAATTTATCGAGTTCAAACAGGGGCATTTCGTAATTTGAACTATGCCAATGAGCAGTTGAATTATTTGTTATCTCAAAATTTACCTGCCTATATTATTTATGAGCATGGTTTATATAAAGTACAAGTAGGTGGATTTGATGAGATGCAAGAAGCCATAGAGTTAGAACAATATTTAAGAAGTTTAGGGTACAGCACATTTATTACAAAATAATAATAAGTCTTGTAAACTTTATCAGTGGAAGGTATAATAAGAGAAGATAGGAAATATGCAAAGGAGATTATATGAAGCATACAAAACGATGGGATCATAAAATGTTATTTGCCATTCAGAAGATACAACATCCATTTTTAGATAGGTTTATGTTATTTTGTACACAGATTGGTAATGGAGGAATTATTTGGATTTTATTTAGTATTATATATATATTATGTGGAAAGAAAAAAGAGGGAGTTCTTGTGTTGGCTACCTTAGGTGTTTGCGCATTTATTGTGAATTTATTAATAAAACCGATTTTTACAAGAAAACGTCCGTTTGAAACTTTTCATCATATACAAGTGCGAATTAAACCACCATTTGGAACGTCTTTTCCATCTGGACATACGGCAACTTCATTTGCAAGCACAACTGCCATACTTTTGCTTGGCTTGCCATTTGGCTGGTTGGCATGCATACTAGCAGTTTGTATTGCTGTATCAAGAATTTATTTATTTGTGCATTACCCTAGTGATGTGATAGGGGGAGCTGTTATTGGAATATTGATTGCAATTGTGGTTGTTGCTCTAGTAAATAATTATATGTTTTCATAAAAAAGGTTATCTCATTTTGGGTATAACAAAAATCATATGTGAATGAATCCATATATTTTTGTATATAGTCAATGAGATAACCTTTTTATGAATAAAAGTACAAGTATATGAAAGAAGAAACGATTATTGTTTTATTGGAGTGTTTTATTTGTCATAAAATTGTTTGACTCTATCAAATTGGCTTGTCATATTAAGAAGTAGCGCATCTAAAATAGTAATGGCAGTCATTGCTTCTATAACAACAACGGCTCTAGGTACAATTAGTGGGTCATGACGACCTTTAATGGAAATATCAATTTCTTCTAAATCTTTTGTAACCGTTTTTTGAAGGGCGGCAATGGATGGGGTTGGCTTAATGGCTGCACGAAGAATTAGTGGACTACCATCACTAATACCACCTAAAACACCTCCAGAATGATTGGTTCTTTTTTTTATGGTTCCGTTATCATTAAAAAATCCATCATTGTGTTCTAAGCCTGTTTGAGTGCTAGCTAAAAAACCATCACCAATTTCAAACCCTTTGACAGCTCCAATGGACATAATAGCTTTTGCTAAATTTGCATCTAATTTTTCAAATACAGGTTCTCCAAGTCCTGTTGGAAGGTTAGAAACCACACATTCAATAACTCCCCCAACAGAATTTAATTGTTTCATTTGTTCCTGCACAAATTGTTCGGTTTGTTTTGCTGCGTCTAAATCAGGCATACGAAATGGATTTTTCTCAATATCTTCTTTACAAAAAGAGGATATGCCAATAGGTCCAATGGATGTTGTATAAGCTACAACAGAAATACCTAACAAATGAAGAATTTTTTTTGCAATGGCTCCAGCAGCAACTCGCCCAATGGTTTCACGCCCAGAGGAACGCCCACCACCTCGATAGTCATAATGGTCATACTTTTTATGATAAGTATAATCCGCATGTCCAGGTCGATAGTAAGAAGCAATTTCTGAATAGTCTTTGGAACGTTGGGTCTTATTTTTAACGAAAAGTGAAATAGGAGTTCCAGTTGTTTTACCTTCAAATACACCAGAAAGAATAGATACTGTATCGGTTTCATTTCTAGGGGTAGTATATTGACTTTGTCCAGGTCGCCTTTTATCTAACATTTCTTGAATGTCGTTTTGTTCTAGTGGAATTCCTGAGGGAACACCATCTACAATGACTCCAACACCTTCCCCATGAGATTCCCCCCAAGTAGTAATACGAAAAATAGTTCCAAATGTTGATCCTGCCATAATTTCCTCCTTTATTGAAACAAAAAATTATTTGTAGCTTTTCATAGCTCATAGTAAGTTGGTTTTGATTATACTAAAACTTTTCTTATTCTTCAATGAAAAAGAAAGAGATAATTTATGAAAACGTTGATTTTTCTTAGAAGAAAAGGTATAATTCACAAGACGTATATGAAATGTTTGAAAAAGACATGGTATAAAGTAAGGAAATGAAGGAGAAGAAGGGAGAAATATGTTAGAACAGCTAATACGAATCAAAAAGTATGTATTTCCAATGTTGCAACAAGTTGCTATTAACATTGGAATTGCAGTTTTAATATGGATTGTAGGAAGAAAAGTTATTAAATGGGTAAAGGTATTAATCAATAAAGGGTTTGATAGACACCAAACAGATATTACAGTAAGAAAGTTTTTAAATTCCTGTATTAATTATATTTTACACACCATTTTATTCCTTATTATTTTAAATCAAATTGGAATACCAACTGCTTCTGTAGTAGCAGCAATTGGCTCTGCTGGATTAGCAGTAGGGTTGGCATTGCAAGGAAGCTTATCCAATTTAGCAGGTGGAGTATTGATTTTATTATTAAGACCATTTCGTGTTGGAGATTATATTGTAGAAGATACAAAGAAAAATGAGGGAAGTGTAGAATCAATAGGGATTTTTTATACAACACTACTTACTCCAGATAATAAAAAGGTTGTTATACCAAATGGAATATTAGCCAATAATAGCTTAACTAATGTAACAGGGCAGACACAACGCCGTTTGGATGTAAAGGTAGGAATTTCTTATGACAGCGATATAAAATTAGCAAAAACTATAATGGAAGATTTGCTTGTAAAACAAGATGCTAGAGTAAGAGAAAAAGAACTTCTGGTAGTTGTATCTGAGCTTGCTTCTAGTAATGTTGTAATTGAAGGAAGAATGTGGGTTGAGGCAAGTGCATATTGGAAAACACGTTGGTATTTGTTAGAGGAGATAAAAATAGCTTATGACAAGGCTGGAATTGAGATTCCATATCAAAAGTTAGATGTGAATATTCTGGAAAAAAAGTAGTATCTATGTAAAAAATGTCCAAACGAAATATCAAAAAAAGTTGAAACTTGTATAAAAAAATAGTATAATTAGATAGATACTCAATATAGGGAGGAAGTAGGTCATGGTTCAGAGAAGAGAACAGTATGTGAACCTTATTGTATGTTTAATAGATACGATTAGCTTAATTATAAGCTATTTATTAGGGTCATATATTTGGCTAGTAATAGTAAAAGAAGAAGAAAAATACACATATAGCAATTTAATGGGAAATATTGGAGTTGTATTAGCCTCCTTTATGTTTATTTTCTTTTTCTTTAACATGAATCGCTATTTTTTAAGAAGAAGTTATATTGAAGAGTTTTTTAATGTAATAAAGAATAGTCTGTTTTTAGGGGCTATTATGACTATGGTATTATTTCTAACAAAAAATAGTCTTCAATTTAATCGTGGCGTTTTTGTTTGTACTATTTTATTTAACGTCTTAGTTTGCACTATGTTTCGTGCAATATTAAAGAGATATTTAAGAAAGTACTATACCCATAGTAAAAATAGGATTTTACTTGTTACTACGGAAGATAGAGTTGAGAATATTATTAAAAATATTAATACGAGAGAAAATTGGGAATCTGAAATTTGTGCAGTAGCTATTGTAGATAACAATTTACAAGGAAAAAGCATACTTGGTGTACCAGTTGTGGCAAGTTATGAAGATA
Source organism: uncultured Lachnospiraceae bacterium (assembly GCA_904395845.1). Taxonomy (GTDB): domain Bacteria; phylum Bacillota; class Clostridia; order Lachnospirales; family Lachnospiraceae; genus Fimimorpha. Next base: position 4,897 of record CAJFOH010000155.1, on the reverse strand, counting down.
TGTTGGAGTTTGCACGAAAAGAAGTAGTAGATGAAGTGTTTTTCCATGTTTCTTATGTCACAGGAAACTCATTAAAAAAGCATATTGAAGAATTTGAACGAATGGGTGTTACTGTTCATGTAAACGTCAATGTATTAGCTGGAATGGATGAGCAACAAGCAAAAGTTGGTATGTTGGGAAGATATCCGGTTATTTCAGTTGCTACAACATTTTTTGATAGTGAAAAAATGATAGTGAAACGATGTATTGACATTCTTGGTGGATTAGTAGGATGTGTGATTGCATTAATTGCTACGGTGTTTGTAGGGATTGCTATTAAATTGGAATCTAAAGGTCCAATCTTTTTTAAACAAAAACGAGTTGGTAAAAATGGTAGATATTTTTATATTTATAAATTCCGTTCCATGTATATAGATGCAGAGGAACGAAAGAAGGAACTAATGGCAAAAAATGAAATGAAAGGCCTTATGTTTAAGATGGCAGATGACCCTCGAATTACAAAGGTTGGTAAGTTTATTCGTGCTACAAGTATTGATGAATTGCCACAGTTTTTCAATGTGTTAAAAGGTGATATGAGTCTAGTTGGGACAAGACCACCAACAGTAGATGAGTTTAAACAGTACGAAGTTTATCATAAAAGAAGACTTAGTATTAAACCTGGAATCACTGGTATGTGGCAAGTAAGTGGTCGAAGTGATATTGAAGATTTTGAAGAAGTTGTAAGGCTAGATTTGAAATATATAGATAATTGGTCACTTTCATTGGATATTAAAATCTTAATTAAAACAATAGTTGTTGTATTTGGAAAAGTTGGTTCAAGATAATAAGAAAAGGGCGTTTGAAAAAATGCCCTTTCTATGTATCAATGATTAATAGTATAGCTAAAATGACGAAATGTATTGTCTTTGGTATTATACAGAATGGAGGTCAGTATGGCACAACTATCGGAAGAAGAAAAAGAGATTATAAGGAAAGCAAAAGAAATTAAAAGAAAAGTAGAACTGGAAAAAGAAGAAGAACGAATACGTTTGAAAAAAGAACTAGAAAAAAAGAGAGAACAAGATATTCGTAGAGATATTGAAGAAGATGTAGACCAGTTGCCAGAAGATTATGGAGAACCAGTAAAGAGAAAGGTAGTAAAAAAGCAACAACGTTCCAATCAGTTAGATGCAAGTGAAAGGGCAAGAAGTCATAGAAGTTCTACAACTAGCTCGGTGGAGAATAGTAGAAAACAACGTCCTCCACAAAGGAGCAATGGGAAACGTACGGAACAAAAAGAACCAGTTGTAGTTAAGAAGAAAAGAAAGAAACATAAAATTTTAAGAAAAATCATATGGCTTCTTATAATTTTAGGAATTGCATTTGGAGCATTGTTTTTCTTTATAAAAAGTTTGGTAAGTAAAACAAATTATGAAGCATTGAATAAATCTTATACAACTCCTGCAGGAATTATGAAGGAACGTTATGTAAAAAATATTCTTCTTATTGGCTCAGATGGGAGAGGAAATGTAAATAGTAGTCGCTCCGATGCTATGATTCTTGTTTCTATTAATAGCAAGTCAAAAAAGATTATTATGACTTCCATATTAAGAGATAGTTATGTTACAATTCCAGGGCATGGTCAAACAAGAATTAACCATGCATATCAAATAGGAGGGGCACCGCTTCTTATTCAAACAATAGAAGAAAATTTTAAAATAAGTATTGATGATTATGTGAAAGTTGATTTTTTCTCTTTTATAGATATTATTGATTGCGTTGGTGGAGTGAAAATAAATGTAACGAATGAGGAAGTACAATACATTAATTTATATGTAAATGAAATCAATACATTAACAAATGCTCCACAAGGAGATGGATTTTTAACAGAAGGTGGAAATTTATTATTAACGGGAAAACAAGCATTAGGGTATTCTAGAATCCGTTACATTGGTAGTGATTTTCAACGAACAGAAAGACAGAGAGTAGTATTAACAGCACTATTGAATCAGATAAAAAGTTCTGGACTTAGTCAAATAGGGAAAATTATTGATGTGGTAATACCAGATATAACTACCAGTATTACAGACACAGAAATGACTTGGCTTATTTTAAAGTCTATGTTGTATTTTGGATACGATATGGAACAAAATAGGATTCCTATGGACAATACATGGAGCAATATTGTAGTTAATAATCAGGAAATGTTACAAATTGATTTTACTACTAATATAGAAGGATTAAGAAAAGCAATTTATGAATAAATATTTGTGACGTGATTAAGAATGAAATAAAATTTCTTAATAAACATTAGCTCTTATGTATGAAAAGTAAGGGAAAAGAAACGACAAAATATTATTAGAAGGTAGGTAAGGGAGTAATAATTATGATGTATGTATTTATTTGTACAGATTGTGGGCAGGTAAGAATGGTAAGTGGTTTACGAGAGGCAAAGTGTCCAAGATGCAACTCTATGATGGCTGCTTATGAAGGTGATTTCTTAGATTGGACAAATAAGAATAAAGAGGAACGAGAAAAAATTGTAGAGGAATATAAACGAAGAGCTAAGACAGAACAGTTAGTTAGATATCGACCAATGCCAGTATATGATAGGAAAGAATGTGGTTATGATTATTAATGAGAAGTAGGTTCAAGAAAATACGAGAGCTGTTTATATAGTTTGTCCAGTGAAGTTAATTACAAATATTGTGTCACATGGTGATTACAAGATATGTGAAAAAAGGAGAGAATGCTTATGGAAAACAATCATTCAGGAAACAAAACAAAGGAAGTAATCTTAAGAAAAAAAGGAAACAAACGAAAAACTATTAATAAAAAAGGTAGAAAAATACTACTTGGTGTTTTTATCGGTCTTGTTGTATTACTATTAGCAACATTAGGTGGAGCATACGCAATATTTAAAGGATACTTTAATAGTACCAATTATGTGAAAGACGATAAGGTAACTGTATTTGATGATAGTGATATCTCCATAGAATTAGATGGAGAAGGAGAACAGGCAAATGCAGAAGATATTGCAAAAGTAGAAGCTGATTTACAACAAAATTTAGAAACAGAAATCAAAGATAGTAAAGATGTACTAAATATATTGTTAATTGGAACAGATAGAAGACAAGAAAATTGGCATGGAAATTCTGACTCTATTATTTTAGCAAGTATTAATCGGCAAAAGAAACAAATTATTTTAACATCTATTATGCGTGATACATATGCTGCTATTCCAGGAAGTGGAAACGGAAAAATTAATCGTGCTCATGCATTAGGTGGAGGGCCATTACTTGTTCAAACAGTAGAACAAAATCTAAAGGTTGATATTGACTATTATGCATCTGTAAATTTTAATGGGTTTATGAATGTAATAGATGTTATAGGTGGAATTCCTATGTATGTTTCACCAGCAGAAGTACCAGTAGCCAATATGTATATTAAGGAGATAAATCGTTTGAATGGATTGCCAGAAACAAGTGGAATGTTGCCAGAATCTGGTGGGGATTTTAATTTAACTGGAAAACAAGCTCTTGCGTATTCTCGTATTCGTTATGTTGGAAATGCAGATTATCAAAGAACAGAGCGACAAAGAAATGTATTAAATCAAGTATTCTCTAAGGCAAAAGAATTAAGTGTAACTCAGTTAGACTCTGTGGCAAAATCGATTCTTCCAACAGTAACTCACAATATACCAGAAGCAGATGTAATGTCTTTATTATTGGAGTTACCAAGTTTTATGGGATATGAAATTGTATCAAGTCGTGTTCCTTATGATGGTTTGTTCCAAAGTATGAATATTGGTGGGCAGGGAATGTTAGTTCCAGATTGGAGTGCTACCATTAGTCGATTACATCAAGAGATTTATGGGAATTAAGAGGTAGAGAAAATATAAGTAAGGGCATTGTAATAATGCCTTTACTTATTTTATGTATAGAATTGTTTTTAGTAGTACTATTATAATTAATACTAGGAGAGTAAACAGTATAATGAAGCAGGAAAATTATCATTTTAAATTATTATCAGCAGTTGCTATTCTGGCAGTTGTAGCAGGTCATTGTATAAATACAGGAGGAATTGGTATTTTTGCAAGTTGGTTTCGAGCATATTCTTTTCATTTACCTTTATTTATGTTTATATCTGGATATTTTTATAAAAAAGTTGGTAAGGGAGAGTTCCCCTCTTATGTAATAAAGAAGGTAAAAAGATTGATAGTTCCATTAATCTTTTATAATATAATTTATGGTATTGTTTGTATGATACTATTTTCACAAGGTTTTTCTATAGGAAGAATGATAAGTGTAGAAACTTTTTTTATTCGGCCATTATATAACCAACACCAATATGCATTTAATTGTCCTGCTTGGTTTCTGATTCCGTTATTCGTTTGTTATATGATATATCCAGCAATAGATAGATGGAGTTATAATAGTAAGAAGAAGGGAATTGTAATCTTTCTAATAAGTATCATATTTTTTGTCATAACATTTGAATATGATAAAAAAGGAAATATAAAGTATGAAGAACTAAAGATTTTCCTTTCAAGAACTTTATTACTATTTCCATTTTTTATTTTTGGTAGATTGTTCCATTTATATATAGAGAAAATGATAGAAAAAATAGATAATAAGAAATTAATAACAATTAGCTTATTCATTGAGTTTGTTCTTATTTATGTAGCTAAAAATCATAGCATAGTTTATTCAATATGTTGGCAAAATGATTTTCTCAATAAAAATCCATTTATAATATTTATAGCAAGTATTAATGGGATTTTATTTTTCTATTTTTTAACAAAAGTATGTGTACCATATATACCTAAAAAGCTATATTTACCTTTAGCAAACAATACTTATGATATTATGATGCATCACATATTTGGTTTCTTTTGTTTTAATACATTATTAGCATT
>CAJFOH010000154.1 GCA_904395845.1 uncultured Lachnospiraceae bacterium | reverse complement strand
TTGTAAACCAACGTGAGAGTCTCCCATATCTCCATCTATTTCTGCCTTTGGAACTAATGCTGCAACTGAGTCCACAATTACAATATCAATAGCGCCAGAACGAACCATAGTTTCTGTAATCTCTAATGCTTGTTCTCCATTATCTGGTTGAGAAATATATAAATTATCAATATCTACTCCAATCGCTTTTGCATAAGCTGGATCTAGTGCATGCTCTGCATCAATAAAACCAGCAATTCCACCACTTTTTTGCACTTCTGCAACCATATGTAATGCAACTGTTGTCTTACCACTAGATTCTGGACCATAAACTTCAATAATTCTTCCCTTTGGAACTCCACCAAGCCCTAATGCAATGTCTAAGCTTAAAGATCCTGTTGGAATTGTTTCAATATTCATATTAGCAGCAGAATCTCCTAACTTCATAACCGAACCTTTTCCATAGGCTTTTTCAATGTGTAATAAGGCGGCATCCAATGCTTTTAGCTTTTCCTCTTTTTCCATAACTAACTCCTTCTATCTTTCATTCTATTATTATATGGTATTATTCAAACATACTTAGTATAAGAAGTAATTCTTTCCACTACCTTATGCCATTTAACACTATCTTAATCTACCATAACATTGATGAACAGATGTTCTTTTTTCTTTTCTTATATAATAGTACAATCTTTTTAATAAGTCAATAGGTTTTTCTATTTTTTCGACCATATGTTTGCTTTATTTTGTTGCCTTTTGCAACCCTATCACCAATATGTTTTCATCAAAATATTACTCTTACAAGGAGTAAATCCTAAAAAAATAGAGCTATTAATGTATTACCATTATAAAGCTCTATCTTTCTATAACTATCCTATAAACTATGTTACATATTTTTCCAGTATTTATTTTGTTTCTTACTATTTTATCTATATCCATAGCTACTGTTATTTTTATATACCATGAGTAACTACGTTTCCTTCACGAAATCCACATATAAAATTATTTTTATTTTACAAATAAATACTTAGACTTACTTTCGTCTTTCTAAATAAATATCTAACACTATCTTATCTTTTTAAATAAGATCTAAAATTATTTTAATCCTTCAAAATCTAAAGTTGCAAAATAATCTTCAGGTGTTTCTGCACGACGGATTAATTGGTACGTTCCATCTTCTTTTAATAAAATTTCAGCAGATCGTAATTTTCCATTATAATTATATCCCATAGCAAATCCATGAGCACCTGTATCATGAATGTACAAGTAATCTCCTATGTCAATCTTTGGTAACATACGATCAATAGCAAATTTGTCATTATTTTCACATAATCCACCTGTTACATCATATTTGTAATCACATGGTTCATTTTCTTTTCCTAGCACCGTAATATGATGATATGCCCCATACATAGCTGGTCGCATTAAATTTGCTGCACAAGCGTCTAAACCAATATATTCTTTATATATATGCTTTTCATGAATTGCTTGTGAAATTAATGCACCGAAAGGAGCTAACATAAATCGTCCTAACTCTGTAAAAATGGCTACATCATCCATTCCTGCTGGTATTAATACTTCTTCATAAGCTTGTCTTACACCTTCACCAATTGCCATAATATCATTTGGTTCTTGATCTGGTCGGTATGCTACTCCTACTCCACCAGATAAATTAATAAATGCAATGTGAGTATTTGTTTCTTTACTTACTTCTACCGCTGTTTCAAATAGAATTCTAGCAAGCTTTGGATAATACCCTAGTGCTACTGTATTACTAGCTAAGAATGCATGAATCCCAAAATGCTTAACACCTTTTTCTTTTAATTTTGTAAATGCTTCTTTTAACTGGTCTTTTGTCATACCATATTTTGCATCTTTTGGACTATCCATAATTTCATTATGAAGGGTAAAATCTCCACCTGGATTATAACGACAGCTCATAGTTTCTTTAAAATCAGCAATTTCCCCATAAAAATCAATATGTGTAATATCATCAAAATTAATAATTACATCTTGCTTTGCTGCTTGAATAAAATCTTCCTTTGGTGTTACATTAGAAGAAAACATAATATCATGTCCTTTTAATCCTACTGCATCTGCCATTAAAAGTTCTGTATAAGAAGAACAATCTGCTCCAATTCCTTCTTCCTTTAAAATCTTCATAATATATGGGTTTGGAGTTGCCTTTACAGCAAAATACTCCTTAAATCCTTTATTCCATGCAAATGCTTCCTTTAATTTTCTTGCATTTTCACGAATCCCTTTTTCATCATATAAATGAAATGGAGTTGGGTAGGTTTTTACTATCTCTTTTACTTGTTCTAATGTTACAAAAGGTTTCTTTTCCATCTTCTTCCTCCTCTGCCTGCTCTTTTAGGCTTTTTGTATATAGAATAACTCCCCACTAGGATAAGTGGGGAGTATATAACAATATATGATTTATTACAATTATTCTACTGTAATTACTCTCATGTTGTTTGTTTCTGCTCTCTGACCAGCAACTGTTGGAACACCAGAAGTAACTACTACTGTATCACCAGAAGCTACTACACCATTAGCTTTTGCAAATTCAACACCCTTTGCAATAAGTTCTTCTGTGCTTAATCCTTCTTCACAAGTAACTGGTACTACACCCCAGTTAAGTTCCATTTGTCTTACAACGTTTTCATTTGGACAAACAGCGATTACTGGTACACCTGGTCTCCAGTTAGATAAGCGTTCTGCTGTAAATCCTGTTAATGTTGGAGCAATGATAGCCTTTGCACCAATATTATTTGCTGTTGCAACAGAAGATAAGCTAACTGCATCTGCTGTATTCTTAGCAAATTCTGGATGCTTTGTTACATCAACTGTATAATCTAAATCAGCTTCTGTCACATTTGCAACCTTTCTCATTACTGTAACAGCTTCGATTGGATATTTACCCATAGCTGTTTCACCAGATAACATAATTGCGTCTGTTCCATCATAAATAGCATTTGCAATGTCTGTTACTTCTGCTCTTGTTGGACGTGGGTTACGCATCATAGAGTCTAACATTTGAGTTGCTGTAATTACTGGCTTACCAGCTGCATTACACTTCTTAATCATTGTCTTTTGCATTAATGGTACTAATTCAGCTGGGATTTCTACACCTAAATCTCCTCTAGCTACCATAAGACCATCACTTACAGCGATAATTTCATCAAGGTTTTCTACACCTTCTGCACTTTCAATCTTAGAAATAATCTTAATTTTGCTGTTGTGTGCATCTAAGATTTCTCTGATTGCTAATACACCAGCTGCATTACGAACAAAAGATGCTGCGATAAAATCAAAATCTTGCTCAATAGCAAATAAGATATCGTTTCTATCTTTTTCTGTTAATGCTGGTAAGTTACTCTTAATGTTTGGAATATTAACACCCTTCTTAGAGCCTAATTCTCCACCATTTAAAATTGTACATTCTACAGAATCTTCTCCCATAGCACATACTTCTAATTCAATTAAACCATCATCGATTAGGATTCTTGAACCTACTTTAACATCTTGTAATAAAGTTGGATAGTTGATGTAACTAATTGTTTCATCTCCCTCAACTTCATTTACTGTTAAAGTATATTTGTTTCCAGCTTCAAGAGTTACTTTATTTCCACCTTTTAACGCACCTGTTCTGATTTCAGGTCCCTTTGTATCAAGTAATGCTGCTACTGGAATACCTGTTTCTTTACGAACATTTCTTAAGATTTCAACTCTTTCTAATTGTTCTTCATGATCTCCATGAGAAAAGTTAAATCTTGCAACATTCATACCATTTTCTGCTAATGCACGCATAACTTTTGGATCATTAGTATTTGGTCCCATTGTACAAACAATTTTTGTTTTCTTCATAATCTTTCTCCATTCGTTTTGATAAATTTATCAGTAAAATCACATTAGTGACTCTGATCTCTGTTTTCTTGTTCATTTGCAATTACATGTTTATGTGTATATAAGTGATCTTGGCAATATTCAAAGTTACCGTCACATTTTGAGCAATAACGAAATTCTAAATCATCTCCATCAAGCTCTGTTCTTCCACAAATGGCACAACGATGTCGTGGTCCATTACTATTTGCTTGATAACTTTTTTTAAATGCTTGCCTCTTTTTTATTTGTGCAAATGAAATCCTATTATGATTTCTAATATATGCGAAAAATACAATAAAATTAATTAATGATAATGCAATTTGTATCTTCACACTCCATCCATAAATATGAGTCCAATCACTCATAATAAATTGATATATATATAACGCTGCATTGGCAACTCCCAACCATTTTGCTTTAATTGGCAAAATAAAGAACAATAAAAATTCTACATTTGGATATGTTGCTGCAAACGCTAAAAACAATGATAGGTTTAAATACGATGTATTTAACACAATATTTTGTCTTGTAAATAAAAATACAAGAATTCCTGCTAATATATGTCCTAAAATTCCTGTTAAAAAGTATAAGTTAAATCGAAATGTTCCCCATACTCTCTCTAATGTATTGCCCAATGACCAATATAAATAACAAGCAATTATCATAGTAAATATATCGGTAGATGGCGGAATAAGTAAAAAGCTAACAAGTCGCCAAACTTGACCTGATAATATAGCATTCATATTCCAGTTAATAAATCCATATATATATGGATTTATCCTTATCATAAAGAAACCTATAATATACAATACTACAATATAATTCATCAAATTAGGAATTGCATATTTTCCAAATTTTCGTTGAAGTTTATCAATAAATTTCATATTCATCCTCATTTCATAATGATACTTTTCTCTATCTTTGCCAGATATCCCTATAGGTTATACAGAAATTCCCATTACAACAAATACTTTTTCTATAAAATATACTAAAACATATTTTTTCTAGCAAAAATAATTGCAACAATAATAGATAGCAGTACCGCCGATAAAATAACATACCAAAATCCATATGGGTCAGCTGCAAATGGCACACCTGCCATATTTACATTCATCCCATAAAAACTGGCAACCATAGTAGGTATTGACAATACAATGGTTACTGTAGCTAAAAACTTCATTACAATATTAAGATTATTAGAAATTACAGAAGCAAATGCAGTAAGTGTCCCTGACAAAATTCCACTGTATATATTTGCCATCTCAATTGCCTGCTTATTCTCAATAATAACATCTTCTAATAATTCTGTATCTTCTGGATATTTTTTTACCTTATCATTTCTTAAAAGTTTTTCTAAAACAATTTCATTGGATCGCAACGATGTGGTAAAATACACCAATGACTTTTCTAGTTCTCTTAATTCTAATATTTCTCGATTCTTCGTAGCACGTTG
>CAJFOH010000153.1 GCA_904395845.1 uncultured Lachnospiraceae bacterium | reverse complement strand
TTGAATAATCTCATACTTTTTCTCCTTTTCTTTTAAATTTGTATAACATTTTTATTATTTTGTCCTATAGATGAAATACGTTATAACTCTATACTAATTGTAATCCTTGCTCAAAACAACACTTTTTTATTTTTTACTATAACATTTGTCGTATATAGTATTTGCCAAAGAAGAAAAAATAGGAATTTGAACTTCTTTTTTTGTCGCTACTTGGACAATACCTATTACTTTAAATGCGAAGAAGATAATTCCTACTCCCAAAATTAAAATAAGACTTAATACTGCTGTAACACTATCTGGTACTGCAAAGAAAATAATACCACTCAAAAATGATACTGCAAGTGTGATTAGATATTGGCAAACAACAATAATAAAGGGTTGTAATACCTGCTTAGTTAAGTAGTCATTCTTCTCATATAAAAGAATAAATACAAAAAAAATACAGTTTATCCATAGATATCCTACAATGGATAAAATAAGGGCAATCAGTGTATATACCCAAAAATTAACATTTAACTTTCCTTTTTCCATAAGAACCTCCATTAAGTATTTACTCTTAGTATAATTTCTTTTCTGTATATCGTCAAGACAATATGAAAAATTTTCCAAATAAAAGGAACATAAGATAATCAAAAAGTTATATACAAAAAACAAGGTATAAAGTTTCATATATTTATGGTAGAATAAAATAGTTACAAGCCATAGCAAATCTTATGTATCAATATAAAATTATAATAGGTAACTATAACGAATCATAATTGTACTAAGTTCTTTCATAATGAATCTAAGGTTCTCTAGAGATATAATTATGGAAGAAATTGTATAGTGAAAAGTTTCATATTTAATACAGGAATAGAAAGGATTTATTTTAAATGAATTTGCAAAAGTTATATAGCTACACAAGACAAGCCATAGAAACCTATGAATTAATTGAAGAAGGTGATAAAATTGCCATTGGAATTTCAGGGGGTAAGGATAGCTTAGCACTGCTCTACGCCCTTTCAGGAATCCAAAAGTTTTATCCAAAGAAATTTGATTTAATTGCTATTACTATTGACTTGGGATTTGAACCATTCCCATTGGATAACATAAAAGAATTATGTAAACAATTAGAAATAGAATACCATATTATAAAAACAGAGATTGGGGAAATTGTATTTCATGAGAGAAAAGAAAAACGTCCTTGTTCTCTTTGCTCTAAAATGAGAAAAGGAGCATTAAATGAAGCGGTTAAACAGTTAGGATGCAATAAAATTGCTTATGCACATCATAAAGATGATATTTTACATACGTTCTTTCTCTCCTACTTTTTTGAGGGGCAGTTGTATTCCTTTGCACCATATACATTTTTAGAAAAAAGTCAATTAGCAATTATACGTCCATTTGTATTAATATCAGAACGTGAAATTATTGGCTTTGCAAAAAAATATCAATTGCCAGTAATAAAAAACCCATGTCCTGCAGATGGTGAAACAAAACGAGAAGAAATGAAAGCACTTGTTGAAACAATAAGCAAATCATATCCTGGTGTAAAAAAACGTATGTTTTCTGCTATTGCAGATAGTCAAATCCCAGATTGGAAAATTTCCAGATTATCTGCAGAAGAACGGAAGAAAATAAGAATAAGGAATAATTAGGCACAAAATTTTTAAATAAGGAGGTTATTATGCAAGAACAATCATACCATGAACAAGTAGATATACAAAATACATATCGCTTAAGAGAGCTTATTGCTACTCTCCCACCGTTTACCAAAGATTTCTTTCGTGGAATTGAGCCAAGGACATCATCAAAAACTAGAATTGCTTATGCTTATGATTTGAATATATTTTTTCAATTTTTATACAATAATAATTCTACCTTTCAGAAAGGAGAATTAAAAGATATTACTTTAGAACAGTTAGAGCAATTAAGCCCTATGGATATTGAAGAATATTTGGACTACTTAAAGGTATATCAAAACAGAGAAAAGAAAACTCATTCCAATAAAGAACGAGGGATTATGAGAAAGCTTTCCTCACTAAAGTCCATGTATTCTTATTTTTACCAAAAAGAACTAATAACATATAATCCAGCAGCCCTTGTCCGTATGCCAAAGTTACATGAGAAAAATATTGTTCGATTGGATGTTGATGAAGTTGCTCTCCTTTTGGATCAAGTAGAACAAGGAAATAAACTGACAAAAAAACAACAGACATATCATAATAAAACAAGGATACGAGATTTGGCACTTATGACCTTATTGTTAGGAACGGGGATTCGAGTTTCTGAGTGTGTTGGGTTAAATTTAAATGATATTGATTTAAAAAATTCAGGCATTAAAGTACATCGAAAAGGAGGAAAGGAGGTTATGGTTTATTTTGGAGATGAAGTAGAACAAGCACTCTTAGAATACTTAGAAGAGAGAAAACATATCCTTGCAGAAGAAGGACATGAACAAGCACTCTTTCTATCCATGCAACGAAAACGTTTAAATGTTCGTTCGGTAGAAAATTTAGTAAAAAAGTATTCCAAAACAGTTACAACCGTAAAAAATATTACTCCACACAAGCTTAGAAGTACTTATGGGACAAATCTTTATAAAGAAACTGGAGATATTTATTTAGTTGCTGATGTATTAGGACATTCCGATGTAAATACAACGAAAAAACACTACGCTGCTATGGAAGATGAACATCGAAGAAAAGCGAGAAATATTGTAAAATTAAGAGAAATATAAGAGAGTTTTATAGAGAAGAAAAAGTGTTACAAATAAATATAAATGATTCTCTGATTGATATAAAAGTATCTATTAGAACAAAAAAGAATGCCATTTATATATTGTAACACTTTTTTATGATAAATATAGCAATGAACAATTGGTATTTCATTCTATAGTTATTTCGTATAGCAAATCTAAATGTTTAGTAACGTCTAAGTTTATCACTACCATCATCAATAGTCTTTTCTAACTCTTTAATAATTACATAATAGGAAATCCGTTCATTCACTTGCACCAGTACTCTATCTCCTATCTTATGACCTAATAAAGCTTTTCCAATAGGAGAATCAATACTAATTAAACCATTAACAGAATTACCACGAACTGTTGTCACTAGTTTATACACTTCTGTTTCGTCATCATCTTCAAAATAAACAGTAACTGTATTATTTAAGCCTACTTCATCTTCTTTGGAGTCTTCATCAATAATTTTAGCTGTTTTTAACATACGTTCCAAATATCGAATACGACTTTCATTTTGGTTTTTATCTTTTTTAGCAGCATGGTATTCAAAATTTTCGCTTAAATCGCCATGAGCACGAGCCTCTTTTACAGCCTCCAATGCTTGCTTTCTTATAACAACTTTTCGATATTCAATTTCCTCTTCAATTCGTTGAATGTCTTTTTTTGTTAATTCATCATACATTTTAATTACTAAGCCTCTTCATTTTCAATGATAATTTGACACTGTTTCATTGCTAATAACGCATTTTTATGAGTTTCTTTTGTTACTCCAGCACAACAAGATGCATCTACAATAATATTTGTTTCAGGTAAAAATGCCTTTAATATCATTGCATTAGAAATAACACAAATATCAGTACATACTCCTACTAAGGTAATTGATGTAATAGGAGTCTTCTTATTAATATCTTTTAAATATTCTCCTAATTGGATAGAGCCAAAGCCGTTTTTATCAATTGGAGAAGTTATTCGTAAACATTCTAGCTGTTCATGAATTTGCCAACCATGGCTTCCTTTGATACAATGAGATACAGGTAAGTATGTGCCTTCTAATGTATGTAAATAATTATCCAAATGGGTATCTCTAGTATATAAAACCATTCCGTTAAAATTTTTTACTTTTTCTACAACATTAGGTACAATAGCAACAGCTTCCTTGCTACCAAGACTACCATCTATAAAATCATTTTGCATATCTATCACAACTAGTACATTGTTCATAAAAAACCTCCATGTTTAAATTCATTTTCCATTAGAAAACTATCGAATTTGTCCCGTTCCATAAATTTTATATTTGGTAGTAGTAAGTGCTTCTAGCCCCATAGGACCTCTTGCATGAAGTTTCTGCGTACTAATACCAATTTCTGCTCCTAAACCAAATTCACCACCATCGGTAAATCGTGTTGAAGCATTAACATAAACTGTCGCTGCATCTATCTCATTCAAAAATTGCTGTGCATGGTCAGTATTTGAAGTAATGATTGCTTCTGAATGTTTCGTATTATGTTCATTAATATGAGAAATAGCTTCATCAATAGAACCAACTATTTTTATAGATAGTTTATAGTCCAAATATTCTGTATAAAAATCATCTTCTGTTGCAGGAAGAATACTTTCACTATAATGACAAGCCTCATTATCTCCACGTAATTCCACATGAAATGGCTGTAGCACTTCTACAAGCTGTGGTAACAATTGGTTTGCTATGGAACGATGAATAACTAAAGATTCACAAGCATTGCAAACACCAATACGCTGTGTTTTTGCATTGGTAATAATGGATAATGCCATTGGAATATCTGCTGTTTCATCTACAAATATATGACAGTTTCCTGTTCCTGTTTCAATTACAGGAATGGTGCTATTTTCAAGGACACTTTGAATTAGCCCAGCACCACCTCTTGGAATTAACACATCTACATATTTTTTTAATTGCATGAACTTAGTCACTGTTTCACGATTGGTATCAGTAATTAGTTGAATTGCATTTGGAGAAATTCCTAATTGTCTAAGTGTATTTTGTATGACCTCAACAAATGCTATATTGGTGTGTAGAGCATCTTTCCCACCCTTTAAAATTACTGCACTTCCAGCTTTAAAACATAAAGAAAATGCGTCTACTGTAACATTTGGGCGTGATTCATAAATTATTCCAATGACACCAAAAGGAACTGTAACTTTTTCTATTACAAGACCGTTGTCTTTTTTATAGGTAGATAATACGTGGTTACATGGATCAGGCAACTTACAAATATCTAAGATACTATCTGCAATTGCATCCAAACGGCTATGATTAAGAAAAAGGCGATCAAGTAGTCCTTGATGCATTCCTTGCTCTTTTGCTACTATCATATCTTTTTCATTGGCAGTTAAAATATGCTTACTATGTTCCTTTAATGCATTTGAAACACAAGATAGACAATGATTTTTCGCCTCTGTTGTCATGCTTCCTATCTGAATGGAAGCAAGTTTGCTATCTTTTCCCATTTGAATCAAGTCCATAATAAACCTCCTTATCTGTAATAATCATAGTTACAAATTGGTCGCCCTTTTCTATTGGCACCTTTTCTACAATTTGTTCTTCAAAACAAAGACCAATTAATCCTGATATGTTATGGTGTTGTAAATAATAATCATAATAGCCTCCACCATATCCTAATCGTCCTCCATGTTTGTCAAATGCCAATCCTGGTAATAGCATAATACTATTAGAAGTAGGAGTTGCCATCTTACAATGTGGTTTCGGTTCTAAAATACCAAATGCCCCTTTTTCTAAGTCATTTACAGATTGGATAGAATAAAAGTTCATCATAGGATTGTTGGGCTTTTTTGTTGTTTGGGTTACTGTTTCTACTCTTGGTACTGCAATTTGTTTTCCATTTTCTATACAAGTTTGGAAAAAAGAGATAGTATCTACTTCACTTTTGTAAGAACAATAAACAAATATCTCTTGGCACTGTTTGTATTCTTTGCTTGAAACAATGCGTTGCCATATCATAGCTTCTTTTTCACTTCTAGAAGAAATATTTTCTCGTATGGTTGTCATACTTTTTCTTAAAATAGACTTAGTATTTGCTTCAGTCATAATAGTCACTTGTTCTACCCATTAAAATCCATACTTTTCTTCGTGACGTTTTTTAACATCTACAATTGTACCGTCTGGATTTTGTATTTTTACTGTTTCCAAAGTTCCTCTTAAATTGGCACGAATGGCTTGAAGATACGCACTGCGTAATTGATGTTGTTCCAAACGTTCTTCCTCCGTTAAAGTTCCAGCCTTTTGCTTTCTATATAATTCATTAATACGTTCAATTTGTTGCATATCCATAGATTTTACCTCACTTCTTTTTTTATTTTAAATTTCTTTAGAATTTTATTTTTTGTGTTACACTAGATTCATAGGATACTAGTATTTTTATTATTCATTTTTGATTAAAATGTATATTCTTATTATTTCAAATGAAATATTATCCTAGATTTTCTAACAAATCAATGATTGATCATCTATCTTAGAGCTAAAATTGAATTGTATGGTTTATATATGTCATTGTACTATAACTATTTATTTAAGTATTCAATCATAGCTTCAAAGGATTGTTTTCCAATGTCATAGCCTTGTTGATAAAAGGCTTCCATATTTGCATTGTTTTTTTCTGTTCTACCAATAAGAACTTTTTCAGGTCGAATTACAAAAACACGTCCCTCTGCTTCCAAGCGTTCAATTAAGTCCAATGTTTTATTATATACAAAATGACGTTTTTGCATACTAGCAATAAATTTTGGGTAATCTTTGTATAATAAAAAGCTTACTCGCTCATGAAGTCCATTACGTTTTTTTCGATATCCAGCCTCCCTTGTTAAAATAATTACATTTTTTTTATGTCCAGTAAGCAAGGAACGGCGGATTGGAATGGGATCTGCTACTCCACCATCTAAATAAGGGGTGTCATCTACGGTAACAACTGGTGTTACAAATGGTAAACTACAACTTGCACGAGTAATTGCAAGTAGACGTTCCCTATCTTCTGTTTCTGATAAATAGTCAGCTTTTCCAGTGACACAATTAGTTGCTACAATTTCACAAGTAATATTAGATCCAAAGTAAGTTTCAAAGTCAAAAGGGAATTGTTTTTTAGGAAACTCATCAAAAATTAGATCCATATCAATTAAACTTCTTTTTTCTAATAAATAACGAAGTCCCTTTTTCTCATCTTCCCCTTTCTGATTTAACATAGACAACTTCGTACGTTCTATCTGATTAGAAACATAATCAATAGCGTTACAAGCTCCTGCAGACACCCCAACAACATAAGGTAACGATAGGTTTTGCTCCATAAAATAATCTAATACACCAGCAGTGAAAATACCACGATTTCCACCACCTTCTAATACTAATCCAGCTTCTTTCATCATCTCATCTCCTAATCACTAAAAACTAAGATATATAATCTACCCAATCAAAAGCTTCATTTTTTGCAGATAGAAATAAGGTTCCAATTTCTTCCCCATTTAAAATACGAGAAATAGTTTCTACTTCATTTCCAGAAGCAATAATCATATCAGCACCTGATTCTACAGCAATTTTTGCAGAATCAATTTTGGCTGCCATTCCACCAGTTCCTAAATTACTCTTTGAAGTATCTTTTGCCATTTGAATATAAGACTCATCAATCTGTTCAATGACAGATATTCTTGTTGCATTTGGATTTCTATTTGGATCATCAGTGTACATTCCGTCAATATCGGATAAAAGAAGTAGTAAATCTCCTTCTACTAAAGCTGTTACAACTGCCGATAAATGATCGTTGTCCCCAAATTCAATTTCATCGGTAGATACGGTATCATTTTCATTGACAATTGGAATTACACCCATTGACAATAGTTGTTCAAACGTATTTTTTGTATTTTCACGATATAATTCATTTAATACAGTATCTTTTGTAATTAGTACTTGAGCACAAGTTTGACTATATTCTGAAAAAATACGTTCATAAATCATCATTAATTTGGCTTGTCCAAT
>CAJFOH010000152.1 GCA_904395845.1 uncultured Lachnospiraceae bacterium | reverse complement strand
TACTCTCCAGTACAAATAAGGTGTATAAGGTGTAATAACCTATCATTAATGCTAGATTATTACAAAAGGCTATAAAAAAGTAATACCAAAACTTTTAATAACTTTATTATAACAAAAGAAAAAGAGAAAATCAAATAAAATCGAACATATTTTCTTATTGTTTTATAGATTGTTAGATAAAAGGGTTTCAAAAGTTTTACCAAAGAATTATACCTTGACTTTGTTATCTAAAAAAAATACAATAATCATGGAAAATAGAAAAATAAATAGAATAGTTATAGAATAGAAAGAGGAATAATTTTATGGCAGTAGAAGAAAGAACTATGAATAAAGGAAAAAAACATAAGAATACTTTGAAAGAAAATATTAGCAAGAAAAAAGTGAAGATAGAAAAAAAGAATTTAAATAAAGAATTATTGGTAGAGAAAAAAGAAAAAAATAGTAATGAAAGAAAACAACAAAAGGAAACAATAAAGAAAACAGGTCAAAAGGGGAATAGAGGAAAGATAGAGGGTATTTGTCCTGTATATAAAAGATGTGGTGGTTGCCAATATCAAGGGGTTTCTTATAAGGATCAACTAAAAGAAAAACAAAAATTAGTACAAAAACTAATTGGTGGGTATTGTAAGGTGTATTCAATCATTGGTATGGAAGAGCCACTTCATTATCGCAATAAGGTACATGCAGTTTTTGATAGGGATAAGAAGGGAAATGCCATATCAGGTGTTTATGAGGCAAAAAGTCATCGTGTTGTTCCAGTAGAAGAGTGTATGATAGAGGATAAAAAGGCAGATGAAATTATTGGAACCATTCGAGGACTATTAAAATCTTTTAAAATTAAAACTTATGATGAAGATACACAATATGGTTTGCTTCGTCATGTTCTAATTAGAAAAGGGCATATAAGTGGAGAAATTATGGTAGTATTGGTGACTGCTTCACCGGTATTCCCATCAAAAAATAATTTTGTAAAAGCATTACGAGCTGTTCATCCAGAAATTACAACAGTGATACAAAATGTAAATGGCAGAGGAACAAGTATGGTGCTTGGAGAAAAAGAAAATGTATTATATGGAAAGGGATATATTGAAGACACCTTATGCGGATGTACCTTTCGAATTTCTTCCAAATCATTTTATCAAATCAATTCCATTCAAACAGAAGTACTTTATAACAAAGCAATTGCTCTTGCTGGCTTGACAGGGAAAGAAAGAGTGGTAGATGCGTATTGTGGAATTGGAACCATCGGTATGGTTGCGGCAAAATATGCAAAAGAAGTTATTGGAGTTGAATTAAATAAAGACGCAGTAAATGATGCTTTTTCCAATGCAAAGAGAAACAATATGAAAAATATTAAGTTTTATCAGGGAGATGCTGGCGAGTTCTTATGTAAATTAGCAAGTGGAGGAGAACATGTAGATGTTGTCTTTATGGATCCACCACGAAGTGGAAGTAGTGAAACATTTATTAATGCACTTTCTGTTATTGCCCCTAAGAAGATAGTGTATATTTCTTGCAATCCAGAAACATTGGCTAGAGATTTGGCATATTTCAAGAAGAAAGGGTATCAGGCAAAAGAAGCTTATCCAGTAGATATGTTCCCATATACCAGTCATGTGGAGTGTGTAGTTTCCCTAACAAAGCGATAGATATGGCAACTTTCAAACCAATATTGATAGGGTAGGTGGAAATGGCACTGCTCAATTTGTTAACAGAGCAATACAAATTTATTGCAATAAGTAAATAAAAAAGTTAATTTGAATTATATTATCATTAAAATAAAGTTAAAATTATAACAAATTGACAAAAAAGCTATATTATGTTATCTTTTTTATATAAATATAAGGAATAGGGGGATGACAGATTGGGATATAAAAGTGAATGGTTGCTTTTAGAGACAGAAGATGAAATTGATGAAGTAGAGCATAGAGAACTAATCGAAGAATTTCAATTTTATCATGCAGTAGCAAATGGAAACATAGAAGTTGTAAAGAAAAACTGCGAGCAAGGTATGTTTGTAAATACTGATGGAGTAGGTGTATTATCAAAAAATCCTGTGACAAATTTAAAATATCATTTTGTAATTACAACAGCTATGATAACACGTTTGTGTAGACAGAATGGGATGGAATTAGAGCAAGCATTTCGATTAAGTGATTTTTATATTCAAAAGTTAGATGAAATATATAGCATCGAAGGAATTCATACGTTACATGATGAAATGGTTATGGATTATACAGAAAAAATGAAGCGATATTTTCAGAATAACATTAACTCCAAACATATTAGTGCCTGCAAAGAGTATATTTATTCCCATATTAAACAACGTATTACCATTGAAGATTTGGCAGATGAGATTGGTGTATCTGCAAACTATTTATCTCGATTATTTAAAAAAGAAACTGGCATATCCGTCAGTTCTTACATACGAGAAAAAAAGATTGAGTTAGCTAAAAATCTATTAAAATTTAGTGAGTATTCTATGAGTGAAATTGCATATCGTCTGTCGTTCTCATCTCAAAGCCACTTCATACAACAGTTTAGAGATGTGGTAGGAATGACACCAAAAAAATATCGTGACCTTCATTATATGATGAATTGGGATATTAATGAAGAAAACGGACAACAAAGTGTGAATAAGGAAGATGAGATGGAGAAATAAAGCTCAATAAAAGAAAAAATACACCCTAAATGTGAAAAGAGATAAGTCACATAGGGGGTGTATTTTTTTAGTTTATAGTGTTAATACAATTTCATTTTCATTTTCAAGAAGAGAAGCTGGAATGTAATTTCCTTCTAACTTTGTTCCATTTACTACTAAGGATTCAAAACCAGATTCTTTTTTATTTGGATTTTCTACAACAATGTGAAGAGTTTTATTACGGAAGTTCTTTGTAATTTCAAAGGATTTCCAGGACTTAGGAATAGATGGAGATAATTTGATTCCATCCATATCAGGACGTAATCCTAAGATACCTTCCACACATCCTACCATTACAGTAGACGCAGTTCCTGTTAGCCAGTGTACGTGAGAACGTCCAAAATGTTTGCTTGCCTTTCCTTCTGTAAATTGTCCATAGCAATATGGTTCAAGTACACGGATTTCTGCACGATCATTTTGAGCAGCAGGCGCATTTTCCATAAAGTAAGTAAATGCACGTTCTCCATGTCCACATAAAGCTTCTGCAAGAATAAGCCAACCTTGAGATTGGGAGAAAATACCTGAGTTTTCCTTTGTACCTTGATTATAAATAACAGCAAGAGCACCATCAAAGGCATGAGCATGATATGGAGGGTCCATTAAAATTGCACCATATTCTGTATTGAGGCGTTCATATACATTGTTTAAAGAAAGATTTGCTTGTTCTTCTGTGGAAAAACCACTAATAACAGCCCAGCTTTGTGGATTTAACCACATATTTGCTTCTTTATCACAAGCAGCACCAATACGTTCTCCAGCTTCTGTATAACCACGAATGAATCGGTCATTATCCCAACAAAGTGTTTGAATTTTTTCTCCAATTTCCTTTTGTTTTTCTTCCAAATAGTGAATATATTCTGTATCTTTTTGGTAAGATGCAAATTGTTTTAAGATTGTCATTGCATAATAAAATTGTAATGCTACGAAAGTAGACTCTCCATTAGCACCAAGACGGAGACAGTCGTTCCAATCAGCATATAATCCAGCTGGTAATCCATGAGGACCTAAGTGGTCAAAAGAAAACTGAATGGCACGTTTTAAATGGTCATAAACAGTACCTTCTTCTTTGTTTGCATAAGGAATTACTTCATTTAAAAATTCAGTGTTTCCAGTTTCTGCAATATATTTGTAAACAGTTGGGAATAACCAAAGTGCATCGTCTGCTCGATAGGCTGGATGACCAGTTTCCTTTACATAAGAGGCATCATCTGGAGTATCTTCGTGTCCTGGATTATGATTAAATTTAACAAGAGGAAGACCACCACCATTATTTACTTGGGCAGATAACATAAAGCGTATTTTTTCTACTGCCATTTCAGGAGCAAGGTGGATAATTCCTTGAATATCTTGTACAGTATCACGATATCCGTATCCGTTTCTTAGACCACAATAGATGAAAGATGCAGCACGGGACCAGATAAATGTCATAAAACAGTTATAAGCATTCCAAGTATTAATCATAGTATTAAATTCAGGGCTAGGTGTAGTTACCTTTAAATTATCAAATTTGCTATACCAATCAGATGTTAATTGATTAATTTCTCGCTCCATGGTATCTTTTGGATTGCAATAAGAAGTAATAATTGCTTCTGCACGTTTGGAAGATTGCATACCAAGTAGAAAAGCAATTGTTTTTGTTTCTCCAGGTTGCAATGTTATTTTCGTTGACAAAGCTCCACATGAATTTTCATTATAGCTTGCAATATTGCCAAGATTTCCAGAAGTTACCCCAATTGGATTGTGATATCCATGGTAAGCCCCTAGAAATTCCTTTTTATCTCCACAATAAGAAGATACTTCACTACCAGCAAGTCCAAAGAAGCGTTCTGTAACATTTTTTTCATCTACTTGTTCCTCATCAGAAAGAGTATCTAAGTTTCCATGAATTTGTTGCATGATTCGATTTCCTTCAAATAGTGTTCTACTAATAAAAAGTGAATATTGAAGGTTGACTTGATCTTGTTCATAGTTGGAATGATTAGTAAATTCGGCATAACCTGTTAGTGTAAGATTTCTTACAACATTTGAGTCATTGGTAACAGATAGCCCCCATACTTCATAGCATTGTCCAAGAGGTACATAATAGGTTGCTTCAGAAGAAATGTTGCTATAATTTGCACGAATTTTTGTATATCCAATTCCATGTCTACATTCACTTTCATACTGGTCTAAATCTTTTCCAACAGGTTGCCAAGAAGCAGACCAAACATCTTTAGAATCATCATCACGAAGATAGATATAACGACCTGGTTGGTCAAAGTTATTAAAAACATAGCGAAGAATTCTACCATTTGCACCAGAAGTAGCAAAGCTATAACCTCCTGCATTATTAGAAATAATTGCTCCATACTCTGGAGAGCCTAAGTAGTTTACCCATGGTGAAGGGGTATTTGGTTTGTTAATTACATATTCACGATTGTTATCATCAAAATATCCATATCTCATAGTTGTAATATCCTTTCTGTTACTTTTTTATCTAGTTATTATCCAATGGTAAGTTCAATACGGTGTGTATCATTTGTAAGTTCTAGTAATGTATCTCTTGGAATGAATACATAGGAATCTTCAATTGTCGTTATTCTTTTTCCATCAATACTTGCTGATTGAATCGTATAAGTTGGGAAACATTTTTTCTCTGGATTGTGATAAATAATTTCTAATGACTTTCCAGCAAATGTAACATTAATGGAAGCTGTATTTGTATCATCAAAATGCTCCCTTAACAATTTAGGATAGAGAATTAAGTTTCCAGCAGAACCTTTTACCCCAAATACTTCAGTAATCATTGTCATTAAGTACCAGCTGGCAGCACCAGTTAAATAGTGATACATTCCTCTACCATCTGGACGGAAATATTCAGGAATTCCAGGGTAAATATGGCTTGTATTAAAATCAAGAGCAGTATCAGATAAGGATTTTAGAACCTTCCAACCTTCTTTTGCATATCCACGAGAGAATAGTGCATTGGAGTACATAACTGCCATATGTGAAAATACTGCGCCATTTTCTTTTTCTCCATAAGCAAATCCAAACATACGTCCCATATCCAACTTTAATTCTTTAAAATCAGTATTTAAACGATATCCACCACACTCTTTTTTATATAGGTAGTGGTCAGCACTGGTTACAATTTTTTGAATCTGTGAATCAGTTGCAGTTCCACTCATAATAGCAAACACTTGACCTGTTAACATCATTCGAACATTACCATCAACTATGCCTTCAACAGCATTGCCGTGATTGTCATAGTAGCTGTTAAACCAACCTTCATCGCCAAATGTAAGCCACTCATTTTCACGCAAATAATCTTTTAGCCACTTTGCTTTTTCAATTAAATGATAAGCAAGAGATTGTAAAGAAATTGATGTTTTCTTTCCATTAATGTTATGTTTACAACGTTCCATATAATTTGTTAAGAGTTCACGTTTTTTATGAATATCATTATAAATAGAAGAATCATCATTTAGTAATAGTTCAATTTCTTCTAAAAGTTCAATGCTAGTAATGTTCTTTGTACTATCAAGTAGACGAATCATGGTGGCAAGATTTAGTAAGTTGCCAACATAGGCAAAGGTAAATGCAACACTTTCCCCACGCTCAGATGCCATATCAAGAGCATCGTTCCAATCAGCTCCTCGTAGGCGATAAATATTATGGTCACCAACATCATAAAATGCTGTTAATTGTTGAATTAATAAATGTTCTAAAATGCTTCCAGTATATACTGACCCATCTGATGTTTTTTGTAAGTTGCCATAATCTAAGGTCCAAGAAGAATCCATTTCCATGCCACGCATAATTTGTGCATCTTTAAAATAAGGAACTTCTTTTAATAAAATATCAATATCACCAGTTTGGTCAATATAAAGTTTTGTAGTTATTAATGGCCAAAGTGCATGATCCATCCAAACACGAGTAATTCCATTTCGGTCTGCAATAAAGTTGCCATCTCCACTACCAATAATTGTTGCGTTAGTACCATCAATACGAACACCACCGTAATTTTTAGAAATCATTACACCTACGTCTTGAGGATTCATAAGTAACAGTGATAAACAGTCTTGCCATAAATCTCTCCAACCACGTCCGCCACGTCCATAATCGTGATGTGGTAGGAAGGAGCAACCAAATAGACGGCGTAAAAATGGTTGGAAGCTAACCCATTTCATAAACCCATCAAAGTCTTGGTTATTTGTATGGAAGGAAACATTTACTTGTTCTTTCCAATAGTTTTTTGTATCTTCCAGTGCTTGTTCCACTTGGTTTGGTGTTTGATATAAATGTAAGATTTCTTCTATATCTTTTTCATTTTCTTCAATTCCAAACAATACAATAAATGTTTTTTGTTCCTCTGGTTTTAAAGTAAATGGTTGGAAGCGAAATGATCCCATAGCTTCTGTTCCAGCACATTTATAATCAGAAGATACTCCATCATAATTTTCATATACTGCACGAGGATGTGTATAAGTTCCACCTTCCCCTAAGAAAGATTCTACTGTAGGATAGAAGTCAGTTGGGGTACTTCCATCATCTGCAAATCCACAAGTATAATAAATCGTGTGATTTTTAAGATGACCACGTTCATCAAATGTCATAGTAGGACATACATAGATGCCTTGTTTTGTTGTTTTAATGCGATGTAACATAGAAGTTACATTTCTATGGTCACGAATACTATCTGCACCTCTTGCATAAATAGGAATTGCTACATATGGAGTCAGTTGTTGTGTAATATTTGATTTATTAGAAATCGTTACATACATAATTTCTACATTATGATCCTTAGGAATAAAGGAAGTAACTTCAGAATAAATCATAGTTTCTTTACAAGTGCGTGCTAGCGTTTGCCACATAAACCCAGCAGTAAGTTCACTTTCCTCTTGAGAGGAAGTAAATTTATTTGCTTCTTGCTTCGCAGATGCACCAAATAAAGAAGATACATTCATAGTATTGGTAAAAGCTACCTCTTTAGAATCGTTAGGAATAGGTTGTGAAGTAACCCAAAAGTTTCTCGTAGAACGATTGTTATGTAAATTTTCAGAGCTAACAGGTTCTAATAAGAAACGTTGTTGATCAATTTTACTATCTCCACTGCCATTTGGAGTAATTGCACTTTTTAGTCCATGTAGTGATGCTAGTGGAAAATATAGATAGCTAAAATTTTCAGGATTTTTAATTGTAAAGCTACCATTTTTATCATTAAAGTATAATTGTTTCAATGTAAACTATCTCCTTTCTAGAGTAAATTTGAACCTATTATAATAGAAACAACGTTTATCGGTAAAATAGATAACTACAAAAAATATCAGAATTATGACATAAAAAGTTGGGTCATGATTTTGATATTTTTTGATAAATTATAATATAATCATTTAAGTAGTTTTGTTATAATTTACTCACAATCAAGAACAAACAAACATAAAAGGAGGAGCTTTTTTATGAGAAAAAGAAAATTATTATCTATGGTTTTAACAGCAGCTACAGTTACTGGAATGTTAGCTGGGTGTACAAATTCAACATCAAATCCAGATAGTTCTAATGCACCAGAAGGAAGCAAGACAGAACAAACAGATGGAAGCAAATCAGAAAATAATGGTGGAGGAAGTAGTAACTCTGATGAGGGAAAAGTTATTAATATTTATTCATGGAATGATGAATTCCGTACTCGTTTAGAAGCTATTTATCCAGAAGTTGAAAAAACATCAGCAGATGGAACAGTAACTACATTAAAAGATGGTACAGAAATTCACTGGATTATTAATCCAAATCAAGATGGTGTTTACCAACAAAAGTTAGATGAAGCATTATTAAGACAAGCAGATGCAGCAGCTGATGATAAAATTGATATCTTCTTATCAGAAACAGACTATGTATATAAATATACAGACGCAGAAGCAGATGTGGCTATGCCATTAAAAGATCTTGGAATTGATCCAGAAAAAGATTTAGCCGATCAATATGACTTTACAAAGGTAACAGCATCTGACCAAGATGGAGTACAAAGAGGATCTACATGGCAAGGTTGTCCAGGACTTTTAGTATATCGTCGTGATATTGCAAAAGAAGTATTTGGAACAGATGATCCAGCAGAGATTGCTAAGAAAACAAGCGATTGGGATACATTAAAAGAAACAGCAAAAGAATTAAAAGATAAAGGTTACTTTACATTCTCTTCTTATGCAGATACATTCCGTGTATATGGTAATAATATTTCTGAACCATGGGTTAAAGATGGTGAAACAGTAATTAAAGTAGATAAGAAGGTTATGGACTGGATTTCTGATTCAAAAGAATGGTTAGACGCAGAATATTTTGATAAGACAGTAAAAGGACAATGGAATGATGATTGGAACAAAGCTATGAGTTCTTCTTCTAAAGTATTTGCATTCTTACTTGCACCATGGGGTGTTGACTTTACATTAGCTCCAAACTGGGACGGTGAAGAAGGTGCATGGGCCGTTACAACTCCACCAGAAGAATATAACTGGGGTGGTTCTTACATACATGCAGCTCAAGGAACTGATAATCCAGAACATGTTAAGGATATTATTCTTGCATTAACAGCAGAACAAGATAATTTACTTAAGATTTCAAAAGATTATGCTGACTTTACAAATACACAATCAGGAATGAAGAATGCAGCAACAGATGATAGCTTTGCATCTGACTTCCTTGGTGGACAAAATCCATACGAATATTTTTCACCAGTAGCAGAAAATATTAAGATTGCACCACTATCTGCTTATGATTTAGGTTGTGTTGAATTGTTCCAAAATTCATTTAGCGATTATTTCCAAGGTCAAGTAGATTTTGATAAAGCAAAAGAAAACTTTGAAACTGCAATTAAAGAACGTTATCCAGATATT
>CAJFOH010000151.1 GCA_904395845.1 uncultured Lachnospiraceae bacterium | reverse complement strand
TGAACTGCCATACGAGAAAAAGAAACGTCTAAACTTCCTGATAATTCTCCTGCTGCCACCATATCAATTAAGATGCCAGGGAATATGTGCTGTTGGGTTCTCATTGATTCTGATAAGGTATTCCCCTTTTCTACTTCTGCAAGAACAAGAAGCAAGGCTTCTCTTAGCACTTTCTTTTCCGTCTGCTCTGACAACATTTGCAACGCTTCCTTTAGTGGAATCCCTGCTTGAATAATACTAACAAACTGTCGGCATAACACACTTAAATCTCTCGGTGTAATTTTTGGCTTAAAAGAGAAGTTAATATTGATATTTGTTCCACTTTGTTCTTTTACACTTACAGGAGTAAGGTTTTCTCCTTTTAACAACTCAATGGCATGGGTACGGTCCATTGCATCAATGATTCCCTTTTTTTCATGCCCTTTTTTATCCACTGCCACATAAGAAAAACTTGGCATTGTTTCACCTCTCTCTACTATTTGGATTTTTTATTATTATAATCCAAAGTTAATGCGTTTGCTCATTGCCACCGGGTCAACAGCAAATTGAAGCAAACTTTCTTCTGAAATTTCACGTCGCATAAATAAATCATAAAGGGCATCGTCCATTGTCTGCATACCTGCTCGCCTACTTGTTTGCATTACTGATGGAATTTGATAATTTTTTCCTTCACGAATTAGATTTCTAACAGCTGGTGTTACTACTAAAATTTCAAGACAAGCAACTCGCCCCTTGCCATCGGCCTTTGGTATTAACTGTTGGGATACAATACATTCTAGTACTGTTGCAAGCTGGGTACGGATTTGTTGTTGTTGACTTGGTGGAAATACGTCAATGATACGGTCAATTGTTTTTTCTGCACCAATGGTATGTAAGGTGGAGAATACTAAGTGACCAGTTTCTGCTGCTGTGACTGCCGTAGAAATGGTTTCTAAGTCACGCATTTCCCCTACTAATATTACATCTGGGTCTTGTCGTAATGCCCCACGAAGTGCTTGTGCATAATCAATGGAGTCACTTCCCATTTCCCTTTGGTTAACAATAGAAGCGCCATGCTCATGAACATATTCAATTAGGTCTTCTAATGTAATAATATGGTGTTCATAGGTTTGATTCATTACATTAATTAAAGAAGCAAGTGTAGTAGATTTCCCACTTCCTGTTGGTCCTGTTACAAGTACAAGTCCTTTTTTCTTCTTTGTCATTGATACGATTACTTCTGGTATGCCTAATTCTTGTGGCATAGGAATACGAAATGGCAACAATCTCATAACAGAAGCAAGATTATTTTTTTGTTTAAATACATTAACACGAAAACGTCCTACATTTGTAAAATGATATGCAAAGTCGCATTGTCCATTTTCTTCTAATTCTTCTTTGTATCTATCTTGTATCATTGGAAGTAATAATTCTTCCATTTGCTCATTGGTTAGTTTTTCTCCTTTTATCTCAATCAGTCTTCCGTCTACACGATAACTTGGAGCTCTCCCTACGGTTAAATGAATATCGGAAGCCTTTCTTGTAACTGCTTCTCTTAAAATGTCTTCTAATGTGTACATATATTTTCTCCCTTAATCATGCTCATATGATGCTTTGATTACTTCTTCTATGGTAGTAATGCCTTGTTTTATTAGCTCAATACCATTTTCTCGTAATGTTCTCATACCACTTACTCTAGCACATTCAATCATTTCTTCTGTGGAAGCATTTCTAGCAATTAAACGTCGCATAGTACCATTTACTTCCATAATTTCAAAGATAGCTGTTCTACCAGAGTATCCAATGTTATTACACATACCACAACCACAAGGTTCATATAACTGGATTTCTTCTTCATCAGATACTTTTAACCATGCCTTTTCTTCTTCCGTAGCAATATGCTTCTTTTTGCAATGTGGACATAGCTTACGAACAAGTCTTTGAGCAATAACACCAATTACAGAATCGGCAATTAAATATGGTTCTACTCCCATATCTGCCATACGATTTAGCGTACCTACTGCATTGTTTGTATGAAGAGTACTTACAACCAAATGCCCTGTAATAGACGCCTGCACTGCAATATTTGCTGTTTCTTCATCACGAATTTCCCCAATCATAATAATATCAGGGTCTTGACGCAAAATAGCACGAAGGGCAGAAGCAAAGGTTAATCCCGCACGACTGTTTACTTGAATTTGATTTAATCCTTCTAAGTCTGCTTCTACTGGGTCTTCGATGGTTACAATATTAACGGTATCTTTATTCAAATCAGAAAGTGCAGTATAAAGTGTAGTTGACTTCCCACTTCCTGTTGGTCCTGTTACAAAAATAATTCCATATGGTTTGGAGAACATATGATTAAAACGAGCCAAATCACTGCCTGATAATCCTAGGTCTGCCTTATCTCTTTTTACGTTCATCTTATCAGAGATACGAAGTACTAACTTTTCACCATGAACTGTTGGAATGGAAGAAATACGAAGGTCGTATTCTCGTCTATTAACAATTAAACTCATATGTCCATCTTGTGGCTTTCTTTTTTCTGAAATATCCATTCCACCCATAATTTTAATACGAGTAGAAATAGCAGATAAAAGAGAAATGTCATATACCATTTTTTCTGTTAATACACCATCAATACGATAACGGATACGCACATTTTCTCCCAATGCTTCAATGTGAATATCACTGGCTTGTTGTAAAATTGCCTGCTCAATTAAAGAACGAACAAGTTTAACGATTGGTGCATCACTAACATCTGATAATTCTTCCTCTTCTTCTGCTTGTCGTAACGCATCTCTTTCTTGCTTAAAACGCATGGCCTGACTCATTGTTTCGCTCATACCGTGCCAACGGTCAATAACGGATAAAATTTCCTTTGGCGTTGCTACATATGGCTCTACTTGCATATTTGTTACAATGGAAATGTCATCAATGGCTGCCAAATCCATTGGGTCTGCCATTGCAAGATGCAAAATATTTGGATTATATGGGTCTACCTCAAATGGCACAACAACGTATTTTTTTAATAAATCATACTTTACTAAATCTCGCATAGAGGCTGGGATTGTCATTCCAGTAAGAGTTACAAGCTCTAGCCCAAGTTGCATGTGTAATGCTTGTGCAATTTCTTCCTCTGTAATGTAGCCACCATCAACAAGTACTTCCCCAATCTTTTTTCCGCTTCCTTTTTGTTTTTGAAGTACTTCGTCTAATACTTCACTTGAAAGTACATTTTGATTAACTAGAATATCCCCTAATCGCATTCTTCTTTGAATAGCCATACATATCCTCCCTATAACACTACAATAATAACTTTTATCTTACGTTTTATCTATCTTTTACCAATTGTTATTTCCATTTTTACTGGTTCATTTGCAGAACAGAAGAAAAAAGACACATAACTTAGCAACAAAAATTAGAGAAACTTATGTTTATGTCTAACGTTTTTAGGTCTGCCTTTTTATTGTGTCTGAATCTGTTATGTATATGCAAATGAAACCTTTATCTATACAGTTTACTTTTTTCTGTCTATTATACTTTTATTATACTACTATATTACCACAACTTTCCATTAAGTAAACACTTAATTTCTTAGAATTTAGGTTTTTTATTATTTGGATAATTTTTCTAACTTTTATAAGATATCATACGTTAAATTATACAAAAGAATCATAGATAATACCTACAACAAATCCTAGTTTTTTAGGTAAAAACTATACAAAAAGGCAATAGTGAGCATCACCATTGCCTTTTTATCTTTTAAAATCATTAACGTTCTACACCAAGGGTTACTTGTTCTCCGTTAATATTCCATTCTTTTACATATCCTTTTGGAGCTTCTTTTACAATCTCATCTGCTAATACATTACCTTTGATTTCTTCTTTGTATGCTTCAAAGATAGATGCGATTTTTTCTGTTCCTTCATAAGTAACAGTAATATGGTCTGTCACTTCAAAATCAGCTTCTTTTCTCATTGTTTGTATCTTACTAATAAGCTCTCTTACCATACCTTCATCTAATAACTCAGGTGTTAAGTTGCAATCTAATACAACAGTAACATCACCATTGTTTTCAGATACATAACCTTCCATTTGTGTCATATCAATTAATAGGTCTTCTTTTGTTAATACAACATCTTCCCCATTAA
The DNA here is from genome assembly GCA_904395845.1 of uncultured Lachnospiraceae bacterium. GTDB lineage: Bacteria > Bacillota > Clostridia > Lachnospirales > Lachnospiraceae > Fimimorpha. The sequence goes on along the minus strand of CAJFOH010000151.1, from coordinate 5,442 downwards.
TATCTAAGTGAAGTTCACCAGTTGCATTTAATCCGTCCATTGCTTCATTTCCATTTAATGTGGACAGTGCTTCACGAATTTGATTTAATAACTTACCATACTTTGGACCTACTGTTTTTAATTGAGGCTTAAAGGAGTAAGTTGTAAATAAACGAACATCATCTGTAAATGTTACTTTCTTTACATTTAATTCTTCTTCAATAATTTCTGCAAAGTATTGAGTTAATGTAAATGGAGCTTTAATGAACATATTTGCGATTGGTTGTCTATTTTTAATGTTAGAAGCATTTCTACAAGCTCTACCCATTACAACTACTTTTAATACATGGTCCATATTTTCTTCTAATTCTTTGTCAATCCAAGCTGTGTTTGCTACTGGATAGTCACATAAGTGAATACTTTCTGGAGCTGTTTTATCTACGCTACATACTAAGTTTCTATAAATGTCTTCTGTCATAAATGGAATCATAGGTGCAGCTAATTTTGAAACAGTTACAAGAGCTGTATATAATGTCATATAAGCATTAATCTTATCTTGCTCCATTCCCTTTGCCCAGAAACGTTCTCTACCACGTCTTACATACCAGTTACTTAACTCATCTACAAAGTCTTGTAATACACGAGATGTTTCTGTAATTTTGTAGTTTTCTAAGTTGTTATCACAAGTTTGAATTAGTGTATTTAACTTAGATAATAACCACTTATCCATAACTGGTAATTTATCGTATTCTAATGTGTACTTTGTTGGGTCAAAGTTATCAATGTTTGCATATAGTACAAAGAATGCGTAAGTGTTCCATAACGTACCCATAAACTTTCTTTGTCCTTCTACTACTGCTTTTCCATGGAAACGGTTTGGTAACCAAGGAGCACTGTTAGAGTAGAAGTACCAACGAATAGCATCGGCTCCATAAGTTTCTAATGCTTCAAATGGGTCTACTGCATTTCCCTTTGACTTACTCATTTTTTGACCATTTTCATCTTGCACATGGCCTAATACGATAACATTTTTGTATGGTGCTTCGTTGAAAATTAAGGTTGAAATTGCAAGTAGTGAATAGAACCAACCTCTTGTTTGGTCTACGGCTTCACTAATAAAGTCTGCTGGGAAGTTCTTTTCAAACACTTCCTTGTTTTCAAATGGATAGTGATATTGTGCAAATGGCATTGCTCCACTATCAAACCAACAGTCGATTACTTCTGGAACACGAGTCATGTCCTTACCACATTTTTCACAAGTAATGTGAACCGCATCAATAAATGGACGGTGTAATTCTACATTTTCTGGACAATCCTTGCTCATTTGTCTTAATTCTTCTTTGCTTCCAATGGCATGAGTATGACCACATTCACATTGCCATACATTCAGTGGAGTACCCCAATAACGATTACGGCTAATACCCCAGTCTTGTACGTTATTTAACCAGTCACCAAAACGTCCTTTTCCAATACTTTCTGGAATCCAGTTGATTTTGTTGTTGTTACGGATTAAATCTTCCTTAACAGCTGTCATTTTAATAAACCAAGATTCTCTTGCATAGTAGATAAGTGGAGTATCACATCTCCAACAGTGTGGATAACTGTGCTCATACTTTGGTGCTTCTAATAAAAGTCCACGTTTCTTAAGGTCATCAATGACAAGTGGGTCTGCATCTTTACAAAATGTTCCAGCCCAAGAAGTTTCTTTTGTCATTTCACCTTTTCCATCAACTAATTGTAAAAATGGTAAGTCGTATGCTCTACCTACTTGGTTATCGTCTTCCCCAAATGCAGGTGCAATGTGAACAATACCTGTACCATCGCTTAGTGTTACATAGTCTGCACAAGTAACAAAGTAAGCTTTTTTATCTAGTTGTTTAAAGGAATATAATGGTTCATATTCTTTGTATTCTAAATCCTTACCAACATATTCTTCTAATACGGTATATCCTTCTTTTAATACTTTTTCTGCTAATGCTTCTGCTAAGTAATAGATTTCTCCATTTTCTGCTTTTACCTTTACATATTTTGACTCTGGATTGACACAAAGTGCAACGTTTGATGGTAATGTCCAAGGAGTTGTTGTCCATGCTAAGAAGAATGTATTGTCTTCTCCTACTACTTTAAATTTAGCAATGGCAGAACGTTCTTTTACATCTTTATATCCTTGTGCTACTTCGTGGCTAGAAAGTGGTGTTCCACATCTAGGACAATATGGCACAATCTTAAATCCTTTGTATAATAGTCCTTTTTCCCAAATTTTCTTTAATGCCCACCATTCAGACTCAATAAAGTCATCGTGGTAAGTAACGTATGGGTCGTCCATATCTGCCCAGAAACCAACTGTTTTTGAGAAATCTTCCCACATTCCTTTGTATTTCCAAACGCTTTCCTTACAGTGTGCAATAAATGGTTCTAAACCGTATTCTTCGATTTGTTCTTTTCCATCTAACCCTAATTGTTTTTCTACTTCAAGCTCTACTGGAAGACCATGAGTATCCCAACCTGCTTTTCTTGGTACTTGATACCCTTTCATCGTACGGTATCTTGGAATCATATCTTTAATTGTTCTAGTTAATACATGGCCAATGTGTGGCTTTCCGTTGGCTGTTGGTGGTCCATCATAAAACATATAGTTAGGACCTTCTTTACGACTTTCAATACTTTTTTCAAAGATTTGATTTTCTCTCCAAAATTGTTCAATTTCTTTTTCTCTCTCAACAAAGTTAAGATTGGTTGAAACTTTTTGATACATCTCTCATTCCTCCATTGTCTATTTTTTATATGATTGACAAAGACTCCCCTTGGTAAGCAGATGGTTGCTTCTTTTTATAATAAAAAAAGCCCATCGTCCGAATTGGACGAAGGACTATATACTTCGCTATACCACCAATACTGCATACTAACATATGAGTTCTTATTAACGGTAGAAAACCGGGACAACTTACTTTATTTCAGCCTCCGACTCAAGAGTGATATTCAATGATTCCCTACTAGTATTAGGCTTTCACCGTCCCTAACTCGCTATCACGTTTAGAAATCATCTACTGTCTCTATCTTTGTCTTTTTCTATGAAAATTTTTTCTATGAAAGTTCTTTCTATGAAAACTTTTCTATTTGAAAGTTCTTTCTATGAATAGAAATACTATAAATTTAAAACTTAAAAAAGTTATCATTTATTGTATTTTATTATAAGTTTCTTTTTTTCATTTGTCAATAATGGTTTCCTATCATTTTTTTGTATCGTAACAAAAAAAGTTTGTTTACAATTTATTTTCCTACTTCTTAAATTTGTACTTGCCCTTTCCACAACCTGATACTGGCTCAATAATATCAGACTGCAACAAGTTTGAAAGCAATTTTGAAGCACCAGAACCTTTCAGTTCAAGAAGTTCCATAACTGTACTCCTGCCAAAGACTTCTTCAAAACCAAATTTTTCAAACATTCTGTGAATATGAATGATTGTCTTAACTGAAAAAACACTTGCTTTTTCAACAAGTATATTATCAATGTCTACTTTTATATCTCCAATATCCACTTTTTTACTTCCAATGTCCACTTTTTTACTTCCAATATCCACTTTTTCATCGCTCCAAAGTGCACTTATATGTAAATTTCTATTGTAAAGCTCATTTTTTTCGTTTAAAAGTAGATTTCTCAAAAACACTTCAAGGTACTCCGTTGTTTCGTGAACACCTTTTTGCAGATTATTATAATTGGCACGAACAAGCGCATTTCTAAAATACCACGCATTTTCTGCAAAAATATCATTAGTTGCGTTGAATCCAAGCGTCCTTAGATATTTAATAAAGAATACAGCGGTAGTTCTTGTGTTACCTTCTCCGAAAATATGAATCTGCCACAGTCTTGAAACAAAAACAGCAAGATGGTGTATAATCTCATCCATTGAAAGTCCCCTATAACTATAAGCCCTCTCTTGCGAAAAGTCATATTCCAGCGTTGCTCTAAGTTCCGAAGCACTTCCATACAGAACCGTTGCTCCATCCAATACCCACTCTTTTTTTGTGATGTTATAATCTCTTATCTTACCGGCGTGTTCATAAATACCCTGAAACAACTTTCGATGAATAGAAATGTACTCATTTGGAGAAAATGAAAAAGCAGTTTCAGAAAGTATTTCCGCAATGCGAGACGATACTTTATCTGCCTCTTCGGTACGTTCATCATCTGATAAATGCATCGGTCGTTCCTCATAATAGCTTTCAATAAGATTCTTTGCCTCCTTAATCGTAATTTTTCCTTCAATATTCTGAATGGCGGTATCAATCAAATATTGAGAAGGCTTCAATCCATCTACTGCCTGAAGTCCTATTGCAGTACTCCACAAATAACCTTTTTTCGCCTTATCCGGTTCACACTCTCTTAAATATTCCTTGAATGGGTCTTTCTCCATATTAGCACCTCTTTCATCTTCCATCGCTTTATATTTTTTCAAAACTACTCGCTGTATTAGACATCCTCAGCACCTTTTTCTTCAGTACGGTATAGTCATAATACTGAAAGGAAATCTTTTTTCTATCATTAATTGCGTCATTTACGGTATCCACTATGTAATAAATCTGCTTGTTGTCTATCTTCATCTATCTGGCTACACAGTTGTTTCTCTTGAGTTTCAATACTTGTCCTTCTCTCGTCAAAGAATGAATTTTATTAATTAACGCTCTGCTTTTCTTTTCCGTAATAAACTTTTAGGACTCAACTGCGTCAATCAACAATTTTAGCTAATTCAATAATTGGTTGTATGGTACCAATTTCATTATTTGCAAACATTACAGATACTAAACTTGTTGAATGTGATAATTCTACCTTTATTATCTAAGAAAAATGTTCCTTGGTCTGTTATAACATATCTTCAGCCACAATACTCCTTTGAAAAATTAGTAACACCAAAGATATACGGTAAACTAACTCAGCCTATATTATAATTTATAATTATTAAAATATCAATAATCATAACGATACGAAATTTGTATGAAAAATTCTTTCTTCCCTTTTTCGATGTTATCTATTAGAAATTTTTTAATATTTAAGAACTTCCTCTAAATATTGCATGGGTTTTAAACCGATTACAAATCTCTTCTTTTTTATTGACAATTTTGGTCGGCATATATCTATCATTTTTGATATACTTAAACACCATTTCCTTATGATGTTATGATTTTCCCCTGCTTGCTTATCTATTGTTGTATTAGCATCTTCTTTAAATGTTACATCTAGTTACCAATGCATACTTTCTACACTCCTGTGTCCTCTTACTGCTCGATGAAACAATTCTAAAAAATAAAAAGAAAATATGTTCGATTTTATTTGATTTTCTCTTTTTCTTTTGTTATAATAAATTTATTAAAAGTTTCGGTATTACTTTTTTATAGCCTTTTGTAATAATCTAGCATTAATGATAGGTTATTACACCTTATACACCTTATTTGTACTGGAGAGTA
>CAJFOH010000150.1 GCA_904395845.1 uncultured Lachnospiraceae bacterium | reverse complement strand
CTTATGCATTACAACAGGTATTAAATAAACAATATAATGTAGAAATTCTTGACTATAGAAGCCCTTATCTTGAAAGTCTTTATTTGGGGAATACTGCAGGTATAAAGAATAAAGTTCGGACATTGGCTAGGAAATTTATTTATCCGATAAAAACCAAACAGTTAGACAAACGAAAACAAAGGTTTATACATTTTTATCAGCAATTTCAGAATCTAAGCGCAAAAAGTTATGACATAAGTAATATTGATTCGGCGAATGCATCCTATGACCTTTTTATTGCTGGGAGCGATCAGGTATGGAATCCCCATTTATCAAGAGGAGACTGGAATTATTTTCTGGAATTTGCCCCGGCATGCAAGAGATATTCATATGCAGCAAGTATAAGTAGTAATAATACCAATGAAGAAAACAATAGAATCAGGAATGACTTGGATCAATTTCAGAGTGTTTTAGTTAGAGAAAGAACATCAGTTGATTTTTTGAAGTCTATAGGTTTGAAAAAAAATGTTTTTGCGGTATGCGATCCGGTTTTTTTACTAAGTCTTGATGAATGGAAGAAAATACTTCCAACGCCAGGAGCCGTAAAGGGGAAAAAATATATCTTATTATATACGGTTGCGAATGTTAGTCATTCTGGGTCAGTTTCACATAAAATAGCAAAAGAAAAGGATCTAACTATAATATCCATCAGTTCCAACCAATCGGTAAAAACGGTCAGTGGAATGAGAAATGTTTTGGATGCCGGTCCCATAGAGTTTCTTGCTTATATACAGAATGCTGAATGTGTCGTTACCAGTTCATTTCATGCTATGGCATTCTCTATCATATTCAATGTTCCATTTTATTATGAATTATGTAAAGACAGTAGTAATAATAATGAAAGGTTGGAGAATATAGCAGAGGTTTTCAACTTAAAAAGCAGAGAGATAATAAGTGAAGAACAGATAACAGATATTGAAAGCATAGACTGGAAATCAGTTAATATAGCTTTATCGAATTACCGTGAAAAATCTACAAATATTTTGTTGGATTCCTTAAAAGGGTATGGAGGTGATGATAGTGAATAAACTTCATAAGAAGATTAACGAATTTTTAGGCCTTTCAAAAAATTTTGACATAAAGTTTGCACTACAATATATAAATAACAGGCATACACTTGGACATGAGAAATTTTCAGTTTATGTACAGAACTATCTGGAAACATATTTTTCTGAGGTAATTAGCTACTATGAAAATGGACGTGTTAATTTGTATTCGATTAAGAAATACAAAAATCTTGACGGAAACGTAGTGTGGTGTTGTTGGTGGCAGGGCGAAAAAGAGATGCCAACCGTAGTTAAGATGTGTGTAAATCAAATGAGAACAGTATGCAGTCGCATTCCCGAGGTTACTTTTGTTCTTATTTCAAAAGAAAATTACAAAGAATACATAGAGTTACCGGATTTTTTGATGGAGAAACTTGAAAGTGGTAAAATTACCCTTACCGCATTTTCAGATGTTTTGAGACAGTGCCTTTTATCGGTATATGGAGGCGCCTGGATAGATTCGACTGTATTATGTACATCTGAAGAGGGAATAAAGCAACTTTTTCAAACACCACATTTTAGTATAAAAATAGAACACAATAAAATAAATAAAGGTAGTGAAGGACAGGTTGTAACTGGTGGAAGATGGGCTAGTTTTTTCCTTAATAATCTTGGAACTGATGCTTTTTCTTTTATTCGGGATTGCTTGTTGTATTATTGGGAAAGACAAGATTATAATATGAATTTTTATATGCAGAATTACTGTATTAAAATAGCAGTAGATAAAAATATTGGTGACGTGGGAGAGATCGTGAAAAAACAACCCATATTCTGTAACCATGTATACTTTATTGAAGAATGTTTTAAAAACGGCAAGAATCCATCATTAAAACAAGATACCTTCTTTTATAAGCTAAGTTACAAGATATTTGATGATAATCAGATTAGTCAATTGAAGGAGTATTTAATAAAGGAAAACATAATCGGAGAGGGTCTATAAGTTTTTATCCTATCGGTAGACTTTTTGATTTTGTTTTTAAATATAATTCAGCTGTTCCACCGAAAAAAATTTAGATAGAGGCGCAAGGCGATTATGAAGAAAAGACGTGATATAACTATTGATGTTATGAAGGGCATATTGATATTGCTTGTGGTTTTAGCGCATGCTCAGGGACCAGGGCATAGATGGATATATTTATTTCATATGGCTGTATTCTTTATGATTTCAGGATACCTTTTTGGGGATCATTATGAAATCAATGTTACGCAGTTTATAAAACGGAAAATAATGTCCCTTTATCTTCCATATGTTGCGTGCAATATGTTGTATCTGGTTTGGTTTCTTTGCACACCTGTTTTCTTTGAAAGGGAAATGTGCCAGAGGACTGTGTCTGGTCTACTTTATGAAATCATAAAGATTTTTCTGTTTCGCGGAAGATGTTCTATGTCAGGAGCGACATGGTTTTTGGCTGTTCTGTTCGTAGTGAATGTTCTGTATGTGTTTGTACGAATAGCTATTGGTAAAATGATACAATCTGAAAAGAAGCGATATTTATTGATTACATTATCAGCAATTGCTTCTCTTGTTGTAGGATATATATTTTATGTATTAGATATTAATGTTTTTCAGGTAGGGACTATCTGTTCATCGTACAGTGCTTTTCATTTGGGGAATATTGTAAGAAAAACAGCTGTAAATAATAAACTTGAGCAAAACAAACATCATTATACAGGCCTTGCAATATTGGCGGGGGGGGGGACGCTCATATTACTTAAAGTATCCGATATCGAGATAAGATTAATCACTAATACTATTATAAACCCAATATATTATAGCCTGGGAATGATATTTGGATGGATTATTGTCCGATACGCTGCAATTTTTTTGGATAAGTATCGTTTTTCAAGAAATACATTTTCTTATTTGGGAAGGCACTCTTTGATTATATTATGTGCACATTTTGCGGCATTCAGGATTGTAGCTGCGATACAATGCGTTTATTTTAATCTACCAATGAGTAATGTGTCATCATTTCCGGTTGTAAAAGTAGAAGGTCTTTGGTGGCTCGCTTATCTTGCGGTTGGGATAGGAATACCATTGTTATTCAATCACTTATTTATGGCAATAAAAGAGAGGATTTTAAAATTAGAATGAAGCGTAATAGAACGGCCAACACTGTTAGAAATACTATTTCAGGTTTATTTAATAAAATAGTAAGCATATTGATGCCATTTCTGACGAGGACAGTGATAATATATGTCCTTGGTATGGAGTATGCCGGATTAAATGGACTTTTTTCTTCCATTTTGCAGGTTTTGAACCTTGCTGAGCTCGGGATAAGCACAGCTGTAGTTTGGTGCATGTATAAACCCATGGCCACACAAGACACGGATTTGTTATGCGCATTATTACGATATATCCGTAGGTTGTATCACATTATAGGGTGCATAATCGCCGTTGTCGGTATTGCCCTTATCCCTCTTCTGCCATACTTAATAAGCGGAGATGTGCCAAGCGATTTAAACATAACAGTTATGTACGGAATATATCTTCTGTATACAGTTATAGGATATTTCTTTTACTCTTATAAGAGTACGCTTTTAAATGCGGGTCAAAATGTTGGTATAATTAGCAATATTAACTCAGGAATTATTTTCCTTCAAAGTTTGGCTCAGATACTGGTTGTAGTGATGTTTAAGAGCTATTATGGTTATCTTGTTTTAATGCCATTTTTCACTTTGATCAATAATTTTTGGGTATCTTATGCTGTAAAAAAAATATATCCAGATGTCATCTGTAAGAATGAATTGCCTGCGGAAATAAAAAAAGACATTTCGACACATATTAAAGGACTTTTTGTAACTCGTATATGTAATACAACCCGAAATGCTCTTGACAGCATATTTATTTCTGCATTTTTGGGCCTAACAACTGTAGCGATTTATGGCAATTATTATTACATAATGTACGCAGTCATAGGTGTGTTGAATGCAATAACAACTGCAATGACAGCAAGTGTGGGAAACAGTCTTGTAACAGAGAATGTAGAGAAGAACTACCATGACATGAGGAAATTTAATTTTCTATTCAATTGGATTGTGGGCTTCTGTACTTGCTGTCTGTTAACCATGTATCAACCTTTTATGCAGGTATGGGTTGGCGAAGAGGGACTATTTCCCTTTAATATGGTTTTAATTTTTTGTTTGTATTTTTATTTCCTAAATATTGGAAGCATAAGAGCTGTTTATCATGATGCAGCAGGTTTATGGTGGGAAGCAAGATATCGATCAATTTTAGAAGCTGTAGCAAATTTGATTCTTAATTTCGTTTTAACTAGCACCTTAGGCGCTTTCGGAACCGTTTTAGGAACACTAATCAGCTTGGTTTTTATTAATTATATGTATGGTGCTCAAATCGTGTTTAAATATTATTTTAAAGGGATATCTGTGAAGGAATATTTCAAAGATAATGGAAAATATGGTTTGGTAACGCTATTTGCTTGTTTTATTGTCTTTTTTATTATAAACCGGTTTGATACAACCGGCTGGATAGGCATTATTATTGGATTAATTACAAGCTTACTGATATTTAATATAATATATTTCCTGTTTTTTTGCAGGACAAAACTTTTCAAGGAGAGTTTGTATACAATGAGGAGTATTATTAGTAATATTAAGAATAAGAAAAGTATTCATTAAAGACCCTTTAATAGTACACTTACGGTCTTGTGAGGGATTTTTGAGATTTTAATCTTTTTTCACAAAGAAATTTGAAGGGAAAGGATGTGAAGAGTCGGGATAAAGTCTACCTGACGAAAAAGAATGCAACATTATGGGATAACAGTTAAGAGGATGGATAATATTGATATTTTGAAAGCCATATGTGCTTTCTTGATTGTTTGTATTCATGTCCATTTTCCAGGAACTATAGGAGCCTATTTTATGACTCTAACCAGAATATCTGTTCCGATTTTTTTCATGATAACAGGATACTTTTATTCTGGAATAATAAAGAAACAATATCAAAGTAAACAGTTAAAAAAATATTCAAATTATTCATAGTGGCAAATGGTATCTATATTTTGTGGGAGGTTTTACGAGCATATATTCGCTCGGATATAAGAACTTTTATACATACGTTTTCACCTCAAAAGATAATTGATTTCTTAATTTTTAATGAATCGCCGTGGGGGGGGCACCTCTGGTATCTTGGATCAATTTTGTATGTGCTGATTATTGCGGCTGTTATTGACAAAACGAAATATATGAGATTGATTTATTATATTATTCCAATATTGTTAATGTGTGATTTGGTGTTTGGAAAATATTCCCTTATTATTTTAGGAATAGAATTCCCTGTTTATTATATTAGAAATTTTCTTTTCGTAGGACTACCGTATTTTTTGATAGGGAGACTCATAGATGCAGGATTTGGAAAGAATATAACTAAAAGGACACTGGAAATTATGATAGTGGTTTTTATAACCACATCCCTTCTGGAACGATATATTCTGGTAAGCATTGATATGAACGCAACCAGAGATCATTATATTAGTACAACTATTCTTGCCGTTGCAGTATTTCTTTTTACATTGAAGTGTGATGGGAAGCAAGGAATGTTGTCAATAATAGGACGCAAGTATTCCATGTGGTTATATATTCTACATCCGATTTTTATCAGCTGCATAGCTGTTGCAATGAATATAATAGGGATTTTTGATTATTACAAGTACGTTGCACCATTTGTTGTGTATGCGGTAACGGTCGCCTTTTTGGTAGTTATAGTTTGGATAAAAAATATATTAAGCATCACTCTACTAAGTGACAGGTAGTGCGCCCTGCAAGGGCTTGAGATAGTACAGGTCCCTGTCTGGAAAGGAACTAACCAATCCACCAGAAGCGAGTTTTGGGCTGCTATTGGTAACTACAATGGTAAGCGTAAACAGCGAGGTAGTAGGATATACACGGGGCGTACCTGGGAAAATAAGCCGTCTTGTTTTTATGGAGCTACTTAATATAAACAATACGAAGAAAAGAATGATAGAATGAAAAAATTTCCTATACGATATTACCCTGGATTATTATGGCGTTGTTGATATAGATGCGGCTAATAATCAAATAGATACTACAAGCAGAAGCTATGGGGTCAATAAGTATTTTGAAGATTACTGGAAGATATTAAATGAATGAATTGTTACATTGCAAAACACTGGATGTGATATATCATTATTTATTACAGAACAAGGATAATGGAATGTAAGCGCTCAATAACCACCCGGCTAGTACGACTCCAACTTTTATGAGATACTGCAGATACTTGGAGTAATTCACTTCATATCTGG
>CAJFOH010000149.1 GCA_904395845.1 uncultured Lachnospiraceae bacterium | reverse complement strand
TTTCATAGAAATTCTTTCATAGAAATTCTTTCATAGAAATTCTTTCATAGAACTATTCTTATAGAACTACATTTTTCTCTCTGTAATCTACGATTTATGGTGTGATCTATATTCTTAATAGGAATGGAAAAGTAACATTAATTGTAATAAAGCGGTTTAGTATGACCGTATGAAGTTTTTTCCTATAAATACACGTATTTATTAAATACACTTATTTTATTTAAATATGCCTATTTTATAAGATAATGTATTTCATACGGTCATTTAATTTTAATTTCCTACTTTCCTAAAAATCTTTGCAAATCACATTTGTTACAATGTATTCGCACTATCACATTTTTAAATCACTTGCTACATATAGAATATTATTATATTAATAGCAATATGTTACATATTATTATGATACATATTCCCTATGTTATACTTTATTTATATTACATAGAACTATATTACATAACACAATTATTTCATTTCAATTAAGTGAATTTCATTTAACCATGTGTAATATGGAGTTTCATCTTTCATAAGAGTATCTGTATTAATATTTTGAGTACTATAAATAGTTGTATTCTTTCTTTGATATACAGGAATTTCTACTGCCCAGTCTAAAATAATATCTAAACAATTTTTGTAGATTTCTTTTCTAAATGCTTGGTTATCGCTTGTTCTTGCTTCTATAATTGCAGCATCAAGTTCATCATCTGCAAGAGCATAGTGGTTACTATCTGTACCACCTTGACCTGTAACATTGTCACTATGATATACTTGATACATATCTGGATCGGTAGATGCTTGCCATGCAGCTCCCCACATTTCTTGTGTTCCTGCATCTAAGTGTTCCCATAAAATAGCACTATTTGATAAGTCATCAATTGTGAATGTCATTCCTAATTCGCCTAATGCAGTTCTTGCTGCTGTTAAAATAGCAAATGATGGGTGATCTCCTTGACCATCAGCACCAATTTCAATTTTATATTCTAACTTAGCACCTTCTGGAGCAGCAGTTAATTTTCCATTTTCTACTGTATATCCTGCTGCTTCAAAGAATCCAAGTGCAGCTTTTTTAGCTGCTTCGTATTTGTCTTCTTGGCTCATATCTGATGTGTAAATTGGATTTCCATCTACATCTACTGAAAATGCTTCTTGGTATCCTTCATCACTCTTTGTTGGAGATGCCCAAGATGTAAGTGAAATTGGATATTGAAGTACACTTGCCAAATCTCCATAATAACTGTTAATAGACATATCACGATATACAGCTAAAATTGTAGCAATACCTTTTCTTAAGTTTTTAGATGCTTCAGAACCAGGTTCACCAGCTACATTAATTGTATCGGCATTTAACCCAATGTAGCCATATCCTCTATTATCAATCATGTTAGTTTGAATCACATCACCTGTTAATTCTCCATTGCTATTGTATCCTTTGATTTCATCTAATACTTGCTTACTACCAGTTGGGTCAGAAATATCAATGGTTCCTTTTGCAACACCTGATACCTTATCTGCACTACTTGTTTCCATAAATTGTACTTCTTTTGTTTTTGGTACTCCATCCCAGTAATTTTCATTTGCTTCAAAATATACTACCTTATTTTCGTATTTTACAAACTTATAAGGACCTGCACCCATAGGTTGTGTTGTTTTTTCTTTTACAATTGATAAATCTTCTCTTGGGAAACCAAATTTGTTATTTTCATAATCGTATTGAGCTTCATCTCCATAGTAGTGAAGTGGTGCGATATCTGAACCAATAATAGAATAAATAGCTGTGGCAGTGTAGCCAGTTGTTGTTACTTCTACTTCATAATCACCAAGTTTTTTAATTCCAGCAATATTTGGAACTTCTTCTCCAGTTCCTGCTGCCTTTAATTCCTCAATTACTACTGTTTCTGCTAAACCATACACATCAGTATCAAAGTAAGTTTCATCTCCTGCATAGTTAGTTCCAAGTGTCTTGTAATCCACGTCTTTTGCATATTGGTCTACTAATGTTTGTAAACAAGTATCTGTATCTACTCCTGCACCTGTAAATGATTCATCAAGAGAATAAAATGCTGCCATTACTTCAGATGCATCTTTTAATTCTCCATTATTTGTATATTTAGCCTTGTCATCATCAGAACCATTTTCCATAATATCAATGATGGCATCCATATCTGCTTTTAATGTTGGAGTAATAATTGTTTCAACAATTTGTGTTTTTAATGCTTCTGGCATCTCAGTAATCTTTGCATTTACTTGGTCAGCAGTTACTCCTTCTGCTGCTGTACTATTTGCCTGATAGTTTTTCACACCTACAATTCCTTGAGAAGCTAGTGTGGTACTTCCATCATAAGTAGGGTCACAATATACATAGTAAGAGAAAATAACATCATCTGCTGTTAATTCTTCTCCATCACTAAACTTTACACCCTCTTTAATTTTTATATTATATGTAGTTGTTCCATCTTCATTTTGAGTTACTGTTGTATCAGAAATTCCTGTATATGTATAATCAGTACCATTATAGGTTCTTGTTTCTCCTTCAATACCATTAAGCACTAGAGAACCTTCTCTATCCACTACTCCCAAAGATATACTTGTCATACTTGCAACATTTCTATCTACTCCTGATGTTGCAAAAAATGGAGAGAACTTTTGACTTAGCGCATCTGTAGAAATTACAAGTGGCTTATCTCCTGATTCACTATTCTCTGCTTTTGTTCCCTCTGACTGTTCTCCACCTTGGCTTTGTGATTCTGCTCCACTTGTCTTTGATGGATTTGAACCATTCTTATCATTGGATGATGTACATCCTACTAAAGAACTTGTTACCATAGTACCTACACACATAGCTGCCATGGCTTTTCTTAAACTTTTTGACTTCATACTTTTACCTCCGTTTTCTTTCCATAGATTCATAAATTATATAGATACTAATATAGAATGACGCTATATTATGGTATCAAACTTTTTTCTGTTAACTTTATAATTATAATAATTATAACTGTTAATACTTTAATAGATTATCACAACAATCTTTTAATAAAAAATTGTTATTCCCATTTAATCTATTAAAGTGTTTTTTGTATTTTAATATACATTTGTCTTTATGTCAAGGATATTTTATTATTTTTTTATTTTCTTCTTATATTTTGTTTGTTTTTTTCTTTTCTTTTATAGATTTATTCTCTATTTCTTATTTGTATTATTGATAATAAGTAATTCTATCATATTATCTCATTTCTATTTTGTGTACTTCATTTTTCCAAGTATAATATGGTGTTTCGTCTTGTAATAATGTATCTGTATTAATATTTTTCACGCTATATATAATTGTATTCTTCTTTTGATATACTGGAACTTCTACTGCCCAATCTAAAATAACATCTAATGCATTTTTATAAATCTCTTTTCTAAATGTTTGATCATCGCTTGTTTTTGCCTCTAAAATTAATTCATCTAGTGTTTCATCTGCAATATGATAGAAATTGCTATCTGTTCCACCTTTTCCTACTACATTGCTACTATGATAGGTCTGATACATATCTGGATCAAGCGCTGCTCTCCATGATGCTGTCCATAATTCTTGTGAACCTGCATCAATATGTTCCCATAAAATAGCTGTATTTGATAAATCTTCAATATTTAAAGTAATACCTAGATCATTAAGTGCTGTTTTTGATGCTGTTAATATGGCAAAACATGGGTGATCACCTTGACCATCTGCACCAATTTCAATTTTATATTCTAATTTTGCTCCTTCTGGTGCTTTTGTTACTTTTCCATTTTCTACCGTAAATCCTGCTGCTTCAAAAAATCCTAATGCTGCCTCTTTTGCTTTTTCATACTTTTGTTCTTGGCTCATATCTGCTGTGTAAATTTGATTTCCATTGACATCTACAGAAAATGCTTCTGTATAACCTTCATCACTTTTTTTTGGAGATGCCCAAGAAGATTTTGAAATTGGATAATCAATTACACTTGCTAAATCTCCATAGTAACTATTAATAGAAACATCACGATAAGCTGCAATAATCGTTGCAAGACCTTTTCTAAAGTTTTTAGAAGCTTCTGAATGAGAGTCTTCCCCTACTTTTACTGTATCTGCATTTAAACCAATGTATCCATATCCTAAATAGTCAACTAGACTTGTTTCAATAACATCACCAACTAACTCTCCATTGCTATTATATCCTTTTATTTCATCCATTACTTGTTTACTTCCCAATGGATCTGCAATGTCTATGGTACCTTTTACTAAGCCAGATACTTTGTCTGCATCTGTTGTTTCCATAAATTGAATTTCTTTTGTTTTTGGTGTTCCGTCCCAATAAGTTTCGTTGGCTTCTAAATATACAATTTTATTTTCGTATTTTACAAATTTATAAGGACCTGCTCCAAGTGGCATTGTTGTTTTTTCTTTAATTCCACTTAAGTCTCCTCTTGTAAATCCAAATTTATTATTTTCATAATCATACTGAGATTCTTCCCCATAATAGTGAAGTGGTGCAATCGCACTTAATCCGATTTGATAAATTGCTGTAGAAGAATATCCTTTTGTTGTTACTTCTAATTCATACTCATTAATCTTTTTTATTCCTGAAATATTAGATACTTCTTCACCAGTTCCTGCTTGCTTTAATTCTTCAATTACTACTGTTTCTGCAAGTTCATATACGTCCTTATCAAAATAAGTTTCATCCCCTGCATAGTTAGTTGCAAGTGCTTTATAGTTAGCTTCTTTTGAGTACTGATTAATTAATGTTTGTAAACAAGTATCCTCATCTACCTCATTTCCTGTAAATGACTGGTCTAAAGAATAAAAATTCGCCATAATTTGTGATGGAGTTGTAAGTTCTCCATTGTTTGTATAATTTGCTTTCTCTTCCTCTGTTCCCTGTTCCAATGTGTTTTTTATTACTTCCATATCAGAAGTTAGTGTTGGTACAATTAATGTATCAATAATTGCTTTCTTCAATGATTCTGGCATTTCAGCAATCTTTGTTTCTACTTGTTCTGCTCCTACTTCCTCTGCTATGGAACTATTTGCTTGATAATTCTTTAGTCCCACAATCGGCTCTGCTCCTAATGTGGTTGAACCATCATAGGTAGGATCACAATACACATAAAAAGAAAAAATAACATCATCTGCCGTTAATTCTTCTCCATCACTAAAGGTAACTCCCTCTTTTATTTTAATGTGATAGGTAGTGGTATCATTTTCATTTTTTGTAACAGTAACATCAGAAATGGTATTATATGTATAGTCCGTACCATTATATGTCCTAGTTTCTCCACTAATTCCTTTATAAATAATTGCCCCTTCTCTGTCACTTCCTAATAATCCTACACTGACTAAATCAATAATATTGGCATCAGATGCAGAAGATGCAAAGAATGGTGAAAACTTTTGACTAAAATTATTAGAGGAAATGACAAGCGGTTTATTTCCACCTTGTTGTTCCTTACCTGAATCTTCTGTATTCCCACCTACCTCATTCTTTGTTTCACCTTCGTTTGATAACGATACATCTTCTCCTGTATTTTTGGTAGAATTACAACCTGCTACACTTCCTACCATCACAGTTCCAATACACATAGATGCCATCCATTTTCTTACAGCTTTTGACTTCATAACGACTCCCTCCTCTTTCTATTCTTTTTTGTAACATTGATAAAAATGAATTTTACATAAAAAGAATTAAATTTTTGTGTATTATAACATACATATGTATGCGTGTCAAAGACATACGCATTAATTTTTTTGTTAAGATTAAATTTTTAGTTATTTTTCATATAAAAAATGCAAAATAACGAAATATTTACTAGAAATTTTCTAGTTTATTCCATTATTTTGCATTTATTTCTTTTCTTTTAATTTTTCTTCTATTTTTTTGTTCTTGCTTCTATCTGTAACTTTTTTCTACTTTTTGATACATATCGAAGTAACAAAAACGATACCATACCTATGATTGCATTCAAACATAAAAATCTTACTTCTGTTAGAATATGAATAATTTGCTTGTTTGTAACTAAATAGATAATGCTACCTAGTACTCCCAACACTGATAATACAAGAATTCCTATGCTACAACGTAAGATTCTATCATAGGAATGTTCTTTTTGAATTTTTTCCATTTTTAGTGGGTTTTTCATCAAGCGATAAATCCCCATTATCATATATACAAATGGAAGAAAATATGCCACATATGGTAAGGCAATATACAATACATTACTAGATTGACTTGATACACAGCCATTAATGAAAAAAGCGATTAGCATAATTCCTATAAATAATACAGACAAAGACAGCAATTCTTTTTTTTCTTCTTTACTGCTGCAATAGTAATCTCCTTTGTAAATTACTTGATTTACTACTTTTCCCTTATGGTTTACAGTTAATGTATTTTCATATTCTTTCACGAAATGTTTTTTCATAGTTTTCCATTCCTTTGTTTTTGATTTTACATTATTTTCTTAACATAATCTTTATGACCCATTGTTTCATTTTGGTAAATGGTTGGTAACGTAATGGAAGGTCTAAGTTTCCCTTTACTAAAATTCCTTTTTCATGGCTAAACGTAGAAAAACTATATTTTCCATGATACTGTCCCATTCCACTGGCACCAACTCCACCAAACGGTAAGCGATTGTTTGTTAGATGAATTAATGTATCGTTGATACACCCTCCACCAAATGAAAGATGATTCATTATTGCTTTTTGTACTTTTTTATTTTTACTAAATAAATAGAGTGCCAATGGCTTTTCTCCCTGCTTAATATAATCAACTACTTCTTCCATTGTCTGATACGTAAGAATCGGTAGTATTGGTCCAAAAATCTCTTCTTTCATAATTGGAGATTGTTTACTAACATGAACAAGAAGCGTTGGTGTAATCTGTAAGGTA
>CAJFOH010000148.1 GCA_904395845.1 uncultured Lachnospiraceae bacterium | reverse complement strand
TGTTGTATTTCTCGTTCTTGCATCTCGAACCATTCTTCGTACTAATCTACCATCTGTCGTTGGAATACGATTATGCTCATCAATATTTAACTGAGTCAAGGCACTAATGTAAATTTTAAACTTATTCTCAGTAGCAATATTTGGAGTTAATCTATCATTTAAACAATGGATACCTTCAATAACTAAAATATCATGCTCTCCTAATTGCTTATAGTTTCCTTTGTACTCCCTTTTCCCTGTTTTAAAGTTATAGGTTGGAAGTTCTACCTTTTTTCCAAGAAGAAGTTCGTTCATATCTTTATTAAACTGTTCTACATCTACACACTCTAAATTTTCAAAATCATAATTCCCAAATTCATCTTTTGGACTATGCTCTCGGTCAATAAAATAATCATCAACTGCAATTGGATGTGGTTTTAGTCCAAGTGCTAGTAATTGAATGGACAATCGATGGGAAAATGTAGTTTTTCCTGAGGAAGATGGTCCAGCGATAAGAACGATTCGCTTTTCTGGCTTACTTGCAATATGCTCTGCAATTTGACCGATTCGCTTTTCCATTAATGCTTCTTGCACTAAAATAAGTTCATTCATTTCCCCTTTTGTAATTTTATCATTTAAATCACCTACAGTACTTACTCCCAATCTTGTTTGCCATTTACACGTTTCTTTCATTTCTTTATACAAAATATGTTGAGGTTGAAATGGTGGTACTACTTTTTCATTTTCTTTTACAGGTAATTGTAATACAAACCCATCTCCGTACAAATGCAAATCATAATACTTTAAGTATCCTGTACTTGGCACCATATAACCATAGTAGTAATCTTCAAACTCATTAATACGGTATAAATTTACTTTTGAAACTCGTCGATAGCGGAATAGTTTTTCCTTATCATACATTTTATGTTTATGAAACAAAGCTATGGCATCTTCTGTATTAACACTTCTTTTCTCGATTGGAATATTTTTTATTCGAAGTTCTTCCATTCGATGTTTTATTTTTTCAATTAATGCTTCATTTAAAATTACATCGCCTTTTATCTCACAATACAATCCTTTGCTTAAGGAAAAGTCTACTACAATACTTTCTATTTTATTTGCATCTACAATATCATAAATTGCCTTCATTAACATCAGTGACATACTTCTATGATATGCGTCCATTCCAATAGAATCTTTTGTAGTTACAAAGGTAATGTGTGAATTATCAAATGCTAACTTATGTAATTCTTGTAATTTATTATGATTCATAATAAGCACGATATCACTATCATATTCTCCTTGATGCTCTCTTACAATATCAATATATCTTGTTCCATCGGCATACCATTTTTCTTTTCCTTCTACAACGACACGAATCATAAAACCCTCCAATCCATTCCCAGTATTTAAATTTCTCTATTCTACAACTATTATTGAATACATTATTAATTGCAATACAACTAGATAATTCTATTTAATTTCTTACCTTATATAAAATCCTTTATTATTCTTATGTTTATACTGTTAAATATGGTACTTTATTTTCACTTGCAATCACTTCAATTCCTGCACTTAGCTCTTGATTTAAGTAAGACTCCATATATTCTACAAAAATATTTTCAATTCCAAAATGTCCACCATCTAAAATTACAATTCCTTGGTCTGCACCATCTAAACCTACATGATGAGTAATATCACCTGTAATATATACGTCAACTTGTTCTTTTAATACATCTTTTAGGTAATCCTTTCCTGAGCCTGGGCATATGGCAATTTTAGATACCATATAAGTATTCATATTGGAAGCACCATACACATTTAATGAATCAATATGAAATTGCTTCTTTACCTTTTCACATAGTTCACGAAGGGAAATTGGTTCTTCTAATTCTCCAACTCTTCCACAACCTACACTAATACATTCTCCATTTTCCTTTGTATAAGTTGCCTCTTTTACAATGCATCTTGAATGTAATAAATTTAATTTTTTTGCTGCAAGCTCTCCCATACCATTTTCTGCCATATCAAAATTTGTGTGCATAGCATAACAACAAATGTCATTACTAATTAAAGTAAACAAGCGTCTACCGATAAAATCTTCCGTTGTAATGCTTTTTACCCCTTTAAAAATTAGTGGATGATGAGAAATAATCATATCTACTTGCTTTTCTACTGCTTGCTCTATAACATCATCTGTAATATCTAGAGTAACTAACACTTTTGAAATGCTTTTATCTTTTCTTCCAACTAATAATCCAACATTATCCCAAGACATAGCTAATTTTTCTGGTGCTAATTTTTCTAATATATGAATAATATCTTTACACTTCATTTTATGTACCACCTTTGTATTTTTATTCTTATTTTATAACCTTATTCTTCATTTATGTATTGCTTTACTTGTTGTATCCATTCTAATTGCTTGGAAATTTCTTCTATTCTCTTTTTTGAATTTTCAGAAGATAACGTTTTTAATTTCTCAATGACCAAACGTTTTTTTTCTTCCTCTTTTTCTAAGCATTCTATAAAAGTCTTATCTTTATTTTCAATTAAATATTTTCCAAATTCAAAATCTAGGTTGGTATAATAGTTTCCCTTACCTAATACTACTCTCATCACTACATAATATTTTCCATCTTCTTTTATCATTTGTTCTTTTTCAATGGAAAATCCATTCTCTTGTAAAAATCTTCGTACTTGTGGAATTTCTGATTGTGGAGATAGGACAAATTCTTTTACTGTTTTTGCAATGTCCATTCTTTCTTGTAATATTTTTATGACAAGACCACCGCCCATACCTGCAATTACTACAGTATGTGCCTCTCCTTTTTCTAGCTTTTGTAATCCATTGCTTTTACGAACAGTAATTCTATCTTCTAGCTTATGCTGTTTGATATGCTTTCTTGCCCTTTCTAATGGTCCATCTACTACATCCATGGCAATCACACCATTTGCTATATGATGTTTTACTAAATATATAGGGATATAGCCATGGTCAGTTCCTATATCAGCTACAGTGCCTTCCCCTGACACAAAGGAAGCCACTAGCTTTAAACGGTTTGATACTTGCATATATTACCTCTTTAATCTAAATAATCTTTTAATAATTTACTTCTTGCAGGATGCTTTAATTTTCGGAGTGCTTTTGCCTCTATTTGTCGTATTCTTTCTCTTGTTACTTGAAATGCTTTTCCTACTTCTTCTAACGTTTTTGGTTGCCCATCTTCTAAACCATAGCGCATTTGTAACACTTTTGCTTCTCGTTCTGTTAATGTGCTTAATGCTTCTTTTATTTGCTCTTGAAGGGCTACATACGTTGCTTGCTCACTTGGTACTGGCATATTATTGTCTACAATAAAATCAGATAAATGAGAATCTTCTTCTTCACCAATTGGTGTTTCTAATGAAATTGGCTCTTGAAAGATTTTTTGTATTTCTTCTATTTTTGAAATTGGCATCTGTAAATACTCAGAAAGTTCCCTTGTACTTGGCTCTCTTCCTAATTCTTGGGTTAACTGTTTTCTTCCCTTTCCTACTTTATTCATCACTTCCACCATATGAACAGGAATACGAATGGTTCTTCCCTGATCTGCAATGGCTCTTGTAATGGCTTGTCGAATCCACCAAGTAGCATAGGTACTAAATTTAAAGCCTTTTCTATAATCAAACTTTTCTACTGCTTTCATTAATCCAATGTTTCCCTCTTGAATTAAATCTAAAAAAGCCATTCCTTTTCCAATGTATCTTTTTGCCATACTTACTACTAATCTAAGATTTGCCTCTGCCAGTCTTCGTTTCGCTTCCTCATCCCCATCTTCTATTCTTTTTGCTAATTCTGTTTCTTCCTCTATGGTCAATAGTGGAACATTACCTATCTCTTTTAAATATACTTTAACAGTATCTTCTAAATTGCTATAAATATGAGCTTCATCTATGGTAGAATCTTCCTCCAAAAGACTATCTTCCATAACACTACTTCCTATGGTATGTCCACCTAGCTCAGTTTCTTCCATGGAAAAATCTATGCTTGAATTTTCCTCTTTTAATATATTATCTAGCGAATCTTGGATTTCTTTTTCTAACTGTATTTCTATTTTATTCTTTTCTAGTAACTCAAAAATTTCATTACATATTGTTTCATCAGATAGGTCATCTAAGAAAATTTCTTCCATTTCCTCATAACTGATTTGATTGTTATGTTGTTTTGCTTTTTTTAATAGCTTGTCTATGGCTTCTTTTCTTTGTTCCACTGATTGCTTCATAAATACACCCTCCTGCTACATTCATTTCCTATAACAACTATCATTCCCAAAAAGTTAATTATTATAAGGAAAAATTGGACAATTCCTTTAACTGCCGTTGTTTTTCAACTATTGCTTGCAACTCTGAAATATCTTGTACCTGTTTACTGGCTTCTTCTAAATGTTGCTTCTTTATACGAATGATTGCTTCTTTGAGTGCTTTATTTTTTTCTTCCTGACTTAGTTCTTCTTTTAATGTTTGATGAAAGACTGCTCCTACTAACTTTGCTTCCTCTTCATTTTCTAAAAAATGATTCATAATCTTTGCTGGATTTACATTATTTTCTTCTAATTGTAAAAATAATAACTGTGCAACTTTACGATATAGTGGCTCAACAAAATCATCTTCTGATATAATATGTTTTATTTTCTCATACAAAGATACATCTTCTGACAATCTAGTTAAAATAAATCGTTGTGCTTCTTTGTTCCCATCCACCTTATCCTGCTTTTTTCGCTGGGCAGTTGTAACTTTTGTTTCTTTTTTCTGCGTATAGAACCCTCGATTTCCAAGTTCATTCACTCGTTTTCTCAACGCATCACCACTTATCATCAAATAATTTGCCACCGCATCAATGTAATTATTTCTCTCCAATTCATCAGAAAATTCTATTAGCTTTTCCACTACTTTTGTCATAAACTTTGTTTTTTGCTCTGGATCATTCATTTCATATTGTTCTTTTAACACTTCAATTTCAAATAAAAATCCATTCATCGCAGTCTTGATTCTTTGCTCAAATTCTTCTGCTCCTAAGTGTTTGATAAATTCATCAGGATCTTTGTATGGCTTCATATTTAACACTTTCACACCAATTCCTACTTCTTTGAGTATTGGAATGGCTCGAAGTGCAGCTCGTTTTCCTGCTTCATCACTATCATAGGTTAAAATTACTTGCTCTGTATATCTCTTTAGTAATAATGCATGTCCTGATGTAAATGCTGTTCCAAGACTTGCTACTGCATTGGTAAAACCTGCTTGATGTAAGGATATCACATCCATATATCCTTCACAGATTAAAAAATAACCTTTTTTTGATTTTTTTGCCACATTTAATCCGTACAAATTCCTACTTTTATCAAAAATTTTAGTTTCTGGTGAATTTAAATATTTAGGATTTCCATCGCCCATAACACGTCCACCAAATCCAATGACTCGATTATTGGTATCCATAATAGGAAACATGACACGATTCCAAAACTTATCATATACACCTTTTTCACTAATAGAAACAAGCCCAGATTCTTTTAATTCACTATCTTTATATCCTTTCCCTTTTAAAAATTGATACAAATCATTGGGATAAGAGGAAGAATACCCTAATCCAAAGGAACGAATGGTTTGCTCTGATAATCCTCTATTTGTTAAATAGTTATATCCAATTTGTCCCTGTTCTGATTTTAGTAGGTGATAATAATATAATGCTGCCTCTTTATGCATTTCTAGTAATCTTGTTTTTAAATCCCAATTTGCCTTTGCCTCTACGGAAAGAGATTGTTGTGGTAGTTCAATTCCTGCTCGTTCTGCTAACACTTCTAATGCTTCTTTAAAATTATAGTTTTCATATTCCATTAAAAATGTAATTACATTTCCACCTGCACCACAACCAAAACAATAATACATTTGCTTATCTGATGATACAGAAAAGGAAGGAGATTTTTCATTATGGAAAGGACATAATCCAAAATAGCTACTTCCCTTTTTTTGTAATCGAACATAAGAAGAAATTACGTCCACTATGTCATTTCTATCTCTGATTTCTTCTACTAATTCATCTGAATAAAACATTCTAACGATACCTTTCTATATTATATTGTTTTCACTTATATCATTTAGAATAACATTTTTTATTTTTATTTTATCATACATAACAGTAATAATCTAGGCTTTCTATTAATAATCTTATAGTATTCTACTTATTATTTTATGCAAAGGAGTACATTTTATGAATAATCAAAAATTATCCGTACCTCTTAATTTGGCACTATCCTCCTCTCCAAATGAGCGTGAAAAATCCATGGACTTACATGTAGGCTTTTTACCTGAAACTGACCGTTGGGAAATTATTGTAAAATACAGTGGAAATTTAGACGAAATACTTGCTCCTTTCCCTGATATTGAGAAAACATCTTTGCTTGGTGGATACGCTATTTTAATTGTCCCTGAGCCTTTCATTTCCATTCTCTCTCAAATACCTACCATACAATTTATTGAAAAACCAAACCGTTTGTTTTTCTCTATCAATCAAGCTCGTGCCTCCTCTTGTATTAATCCTGTTTATTCTCCACCATTTTCATTAGATGGAAGTGGAATTGTAATTGGCATTGTTGATTCTGGTATTGCCTTAAATCATCCTGCTTTCTTAACTGTTGATGGGGAAACTAGGGTGGAATATTATTGGGACCAAACAGGTGATGGTCCTGCTCCAAAGGGTTACCTATTTGGTACAGAATATACAAAAAATGATATTAATACCTTACTTAACAACAATGAGCCACTTCCCTTAGATATTAGTGGGCACGGAACTGCCGTTGCTGGAATTGCAGCTGGAAATGATTTATCAGGTACTAATTTTTATAAAGGGATTGCACCAAATAGTGATTTGATTGTTGTTAAAATGAAAACTCCCTCTCCTAACTCATTTCCAAAAACCACAGAGTTAATGCAAGGAGTTAATTACATTGTAGAAAAGGCCATTGAGTTACAGCGCCCTCTTGTATTAAATATTAGCTTTGGCAATAATTATGGTTCTCATGATGGTTCTTCTTTAGTAGAAACTTATTTAGATGAAATTTCTAATCTTTGGAAAATAACTATTTGTGTTGGTAGCGGAAATGAGGGTGCTAGTAGAATTCATACTTCTGGAATGTTACAAAATAACACTCCTTTTACTGTTGAACTTGCTATTGGTGAGTCGGAAACTGGACTGAATGTGCAAATTTGGAAATCTTATATTGACGATTTTGATATTGTACTTTACAGCCCTTCTGGAATGAGATATGGACCTATCCAACCCATTTTAGGACCACAACGTTTCCCCATTTCCCAAACAGAGATTTTATTGTATTATGGTTCTCCTTCCCCATTTAATACTTCCCAAGAAATTTATATTGAATTTTTACCTGTTAATACATTTATTGATTATGGAATTTGGAATATTGAACTGATTCCAAGAAATATTGTGATTGGCGAATTTGATATGTGGCTTCCTGGTGGTGGACAATTAAATGAAAATACAGGGTTTCTTTTTTCTAATCCCGATACTACCTTAACCATTCCTTCTGCTTCTTCTTCTGTTATTACGGTAGGTGCATATGATTCTGCTACCCTCTCCTATGCAGACTTTTCAGGCAGAGGATATACAAGGCTCACCAATCAAGTAAAACCTGATATTGTAGCCCCTGGTGTTAATATTTTAGCTCCTACACCTTCCCTTTCCTATGATACGTTTACAGGAACATCTTTTGCTACCCCTATTGTATCTGGAAGTGTAGCTCTTTTAATGCAATGGGGGATTGTGCAAGGCAATGACCCTTATTTATATGGAGAAAAGGCAAAAGCATACCTTCAAAAAGGTGCGACTCCTTTATCTGTTGAAGCTACCTATCCAAATCCACGTCTAGGATTTGGGGCATTATGTTTAAGAGATAGCTTTCCTGTATAACTTATTTTTACAAAAAAAGACCTACAACTGTGATGTATTTCCATCCGTTGTAGGTCTATCTTTATCGAATAAGTGGTGCAACGATTGGTACAATAATTACTGTCATAATACCTGCAACTACTACTGCCAAACTACTCATTGCTCCTTCAATTTCTCCAAATTCAATAGCTTTACTTGTTCCCATAGCATGAGCTGAATTCCCACAAGCAAGCCCTACTGCTACTGGATGTGTAATTTTAAATAGATTGCAAATACTTCTTGCAAATATTGCTCCAAGAAGTCCTGTTAATACAACGACTGCTATGGTAATAGTTTCATTTCCTCCTGCTTCATTTGCAACTCCAATAGCAATGGCTGTTGTCACTGACTTTGGAAGCAAGGAATAGTAAATTTCTGGTTCTATCTTTAATAAATAGGATAGCCCAAAAATTGTAATAGCACATGCAATACAACCTGCAAAAATACTTGTTATAATTGCTATCAAATGTGTTTTTAACACTTCTATTTGACGATACATAGGTACTGCCAAACATACTGTGGCAGGAGTTAAAAGGTAAGTCAAATATTTTGCACTACTATTGTATGTATCATAGCTAATATGACATAATACTAATATTCCAATTACCATAATGGTTGAGAGTAATAGAGGATTGCAAATGGTATATGGAAATTTTTTTGCAATCTTGGTAGCAACCCAATAGCAAAAAATACTTAAAAACAATCCAAAATAAGCAGATTGTGATAAAAAGTTATTTAACTCCATTGCTTAGCTCCTCCTTATTCTCTTTTCGCTTTATAATTTGTTGTGCTACCATACCTGTTACTATCATAACTACAATGGTGCTAATAACGGTAATACATAAGATGGCAACTAATACACTTAACATATCACCAATAATAGTCATTAGACTAACAGCAGAAGCAATAAATAACACTGGCATTATATTTAAGAAAAACTCTGCTGCTGTTTCTACTTTTTCTAATGAAATCCATTTCATACATAGACATACAAATAAAATTAGTAAGCCATATACACTAGCTGGCACTGGAAATGGTAATAACAAATTACATAATTCACCAACAAATGAAATTCCTAATATAATTAGAAATTGATTTAGGACTTTCATAGTTTACAACCTTCTTTCTATCTGGTAGGTTTTTATTTTCAATCAACTATTACTTTAGTTATTTACTTAAGTAATTTACTTTAGTTATCCTTTAATGTAATGTGATGTGGAAGACCATCTACAATAATTTGTGTTAGTTCTGCTTGAATTAATGGTTTTACATAGGAAATAAATGCTTCTGTTACGCCATTTCCTTCTTCATTAATCCATTCTCTTGGTACTTTCTTTTCCACATTTGCAATTTTATGAACATCATAAACATCTGTCACACACATATATGGTTCGTTGGAAACTCTTTTTAAAATTACCATTTGACCTGTTTTTCCTTCTAATGCTGCACTAACACCTGCTCCACCTACTTGGAATGCTTCTGTAATATCTACTCTAGATACCATGTGAGAAGCACAACGTTGTAATGTATTAAATTCAATGGCACGAGCCTTGCAACCAATCTTATTTGTAATTACACTTGCAAGATATCGACCAGCACCTGTTAAAATCTTATGCCCAAATGCATCTACATTTCCTAATTGAGAAGAAAGCTCTGCTACATAAGTTCCATCTGCTAAACAAATTCCTTCTGAAATTGCAACAACAATAGACTTCTTTGTTTTTTGTAACTCACGAATAGTTTCGATAAATGTATCTACATTAAATGCTACTTCTGGTAAATATACTAAGTCAACACCTTCACAGTCACAACCTTTTGCAAGAGCTGCCGCTGCTGTTAGCCAACCTGCATTTCTTCCCATAATTTCTAAAATAGTAACACTTTCCATATCATATACTAAACCATCGTGTACCACTTCCTTTGTTACAGAAGCAATGTACTTTGCAGCACTACCATATCCTGGTGTGTGGTCTGTAATATCTAAATCGTTATCAATTGTCTTTGGAATTCCAATAAACTTAATCTCTGATTGAATAAGTTGTGCATAATCAGATAACTTTTTGATAGTATCCATTGAATCATTTCCACCAATGTAGAAGAAGTATCCAATTTCTAATTCTTTTAACTTTGCAAATAATGCTTCAAATGTTTCATTTCCTAATACTGGTTCTGGTAATTTAAAACGGCATGAACCTAAAAATGAAGATGGAGTTCTCTTTAATAATTCAATGTCCATATCAGAGGTAATATGTTCTGATAAATCCACATATCTTCCTTTTAAAAAGCCTTCTACTCCATTTCTCATTCCATAAATCTTTTTAATCCCTTTATCTTTTGCTGTTTTATATACTCCTGCTAAACTAGAGTTAATAACAGCTGTCGGTCCTCCTGATTGTCCTACAATAACATTTCCTTTTATTTCCATGATAATCCTCCGTTGCTTCTTACTTTTTTGTCAGTAGAATTGTTACCCTTTACTATATAAAAGCGAACCTAACGATTCGCTTTTATATAATAAAGGAGTTTCTACCTATTATTATAATGTTTCTATTTTACTTCTATCTTTTGTTACTTTATACCACTAGATAGTTTACTCTATTCTTTTCTATCTGTCTAGCATTTTATAAACAAATTTCTTACAAAATATACTTGAATTTTTGTCATAATTTTTTTTGCATTTTATATGGAATCTACATAAAATAATTGGAGTGCCAAAAGAATTTTATTTTTTTATTCATTCTTTGACACTCCACAAATCATACTATATTTTCTTATATTTTTAATTATTTACTTTTTTGTATTTTTTTGTTGCTAATAATACAGATACCATACTAATACCTAACAGACTAATGTACAACATTATTTGTGTATCATCTCCTGTTTGAGCATTTCCCCCTTGGGAATTTCCTCCTTGGGAGTTTCCTGTACTAGAGTTTGTACCTGACCCATTTCCATTTGATTGACCTTGTCCATCTCCATTTAAACTTTCATCTGTTAAATAGGAACTATCTACAACAACTGCAAAACTTCCAAGGCGTTCTACTTGTACTTTTAGTAAATTATTTTTTACAGTACCTTCTATTTTTGTTAGCTTATTATTTTCATCTAATAAAAATACTTCTACTGTTTTATCGTTGTATTTACTATCTAAGTAGTAGAAAACAGTAAATGGTCCTTCCACGTCTACTTTTTGATTATTTTCTAAAATCATAATCTCATATGGGTTAATTAATGCTTTGGAAGAATTAATTTCCTTTCGCATTACATCCACTGCTTCATCCTCTTGCCCTAGTTTACGAACTTGTAAGCTCATATTTTCTGTAAGATGTTCGCCAGTAACGGCAATGAAGTAATTAGAATCTGTTAATGTAATTGGTTCTTTTCCTTCCTCTTCCATAATCAGTTCTTCTGACGTTTTTACTTCATCCATTTTCTTCATAGCATCTTCTTTTGCCTTTGTTACTTCTTCCATTGTAGTAGCATTGTCAATGGCAAGCTTTCCTTCTTCAATAATAGCCTTTAATTCTTCTTGTTGTTCCTTATTGTACTTAGAACTATCCTTATAGCTATCTAATTGAGCTTTTGCTTCTTCCTTTGCATCGTTTAAATACTGTTCATTTATCTTTGCATATTCTTGTTCTGCTTGCTCTAATACATCAAGATTATACACATATTTCTTCTGTTCCTCTGTTAATGCATTATAAGCTTCACGAGCTTCTTTGATTGTCTTTTCACTATTACTTGTTACTGTACCAATGGAAGCAATTTTATCAATTACCACTTGAGCAATTTTAAGATTACTTTCATGTTCTTCTTTTAATTTGTTATAAGTATTTTCTGCATTTTCTAGTACAAAATAGTTTACTACTTGTTGTTTTTGTTCTTCACTTAACTTATCATAAGCTGTTCTTGCTTTTTCAATGGCTGTTTTACTTTCTAATGTAATGGTTGTTCCAATTTGATTAATGAAATCCATTACATTTGCAACTTCTTCATCTACAGCATCATCTGTCATTGGGCTATCTACTGCTTGTTTTAGAGATGCAGTTGCCACATCTATCATTTCTTGTGTGCTTTCTAAGTTTGTAATAACAGTAATCGCTCCATCATAAGCTGCCTTTACATTTTTTGCACTTAAAAGTTCTTCTTTGTTATCTGCACTATTAATTTGTGCAATTAATTTTGTAAGCTCATCACCATTTGTAATAGGCATAAAATTCTCTACATAGGGGTCGTTATTTCCTAAATCTCCACCATATCCAATGGAAGTAAAACGAACACGTACCACATCTCCGTCTTTTAACTCCATTTGGCTAAGTCCCTCGCCTACCATTTCATCATTTACTGTATATTTCCAACCAGATTGACTAGAATAATCAAACTCTCCTAATTTAGAAGACTTTCTTTCTGTTTTTAGTGTAATACCATTTTTTGTTGCATAATCTGTAATAAGACTAGAAAAGTTTGCTACTTTAGAGCCATTGGTATCTACAATAGCACTTAAATAAAATCCATCTTCTATGGTTCCCTTATGCTCATAGGATAGTTCATACTTATCCAATACATCGGTTAATACCTTAGCTGCTGTTGGATTTTCTCCTCCAATTTTAAGGAGAGATTCTACAAAATTACGGCTAGTAGTATCCTTATAAATTGGTACAATTTCAGGCTCTACTAAATATCCTTGTCCAATAGAGAATTTTTCTACTGCAATTGTTACATGACCGATTAATTCTTTTCCTGGTGTTGTATCTGGATTGTTTGGTGTATTATCTGGAGTTGTATCTGGCTCTTGTGGATTATTTGGTGTACTATCTGGAACTTCAACTTCTCCTGACACAATATCATAAATATTATTTTCTCCATTCATATATCGTTCCCAAGAAGCTACTGCTAATAAGGCTTGTTGGGTTGACATAGCTTCAGAAGCTGTGCTTGTTGTTGTATGCTTAAATCCACCGTCTACGGCTCTGTACTTATCCAATGCTGTGAATAAGGTATGGCTACCTTCTGTAAATCCGTTTTCACTATTTACTGGATTGATTCCTAACATAAGTAATGCAACAATAACTTGAGCATTGGACTCTACTGTTCCATAATCACATTCGTCCATTCTATTTTGTAAATAAGAAAGTCCTTTTTCAATGGCCTTTGACACATCTTCTCTTGTTTGATAGTTGGCTAAACTTTGAAGTGCCATTGCTGTCATATCTACGCTACCAGTTGTACCATTTTTTGATAAGGAAAAACTTCCATCTTCACATTGATATTCTAATATTTCTGTTAATAGATTGCTTCGGTTCCATACATGGCTACTATCTGGTGTTTCTTTTCCTGCATCAATGGCAATTAATGTCCAAATGGCTTCATTACTTCCTTGCTCCATTCGGTCACTGTTTAACAAATAATCAATTAGATTCACGCCACCAAATGTTTTTGGTCTTCTCCAATGGTATAAAGCGCAAGTGCTACTCTTGCTAGGTCAGTTGGCTTTCCATCTGATGTTAATTTTCCATCTGGATTTTGTAATTCTTCTAATACAGATGCCTTATATTCTTCCAATGGAGAAGTTGATTTTGTATGAAAATCAAATCCAATTCCAGAATGTTTTAATGCAATAATATCCCATTCTCTACCAAATTCCCATGTACTACTTGCCTTATTGGTATAAAAATTAAGAATGGACTCTTTTTGTTCGGTTACTAATTTGCTAGTATCTGGTGTTTCCTGTGTTCCTTCATCACCTACTGTTCCATCTTCTCCCACTACTTTAATTTCAAAAGTAATACTTGGACTTGTTCCTTCTTTTACTGCTACTGGTGTTCCAGTAATTTTAACAGTCCCTTCCTGAATACTTTTTACACGATACGTTGTATTGGAATATCTATCATACTCTCCATTTTGTGCTCTTGTAACTTCTACTTGTCCTTTACCACTTATGGTCCATTCCATTAATGCTTGTGATGGTTGAGTTGGTGTATAAATAATAGGAAGAACTACTCGCTCTCCTTTTTTCACTGTAATCGTTTTTGTTTCTGTATCTAATGCTTCGATTGGTTGTTTGTATGTAAATGTAACTTTTTGTGTTTTGCTAAAATCTTCTGCATATCCTTCTTGACTTACTGTCAATGTAATATCAATATCCCCTGCACTATGACCAATAAATCCATTGGTATGAGTTGCCATATAAGTGGAAACTGCATCATTATTACCAGTCCATGTAACATTACGTTTAAAACTAGCATTTGCTGGCAAAACTTCATAACTTTCTCTAAGAGTAGTTTCAAGAATTCCTACATAGTTATCTGCTGCTCCCATAGAATAGATAAATTGGTGTATTCCTACCACTTCTGGTAACTGCAAGCTTACACTTTCAATTGGCACAAATACAGATTCTGCTGAAAATGTAAAGGTTTTATTTTCCCCATATGTAATGGTTACTTCTCCCTTTCCAGGTCTATGAAAACGCATACCAGCCCCTGATATCATATCCGTTTCTAAGTCTTTATTATTACTAGAAATAGAATATCCTGCTACATAAAGTTCTTCATATTCATTGCTTCCTTCATACTTTGCCTTTAGTTGAATATTTTTATACTCGCTTCCTTGAACGGTATAAGTATCTCCTTGACTAATTTGTGTTCCATCAATAAATACTTGTAATTCTTCAATTGGTAAAGTTTCTGCTTTTAATGTAAAGGTGAAATCTGGGTCAGGTTCTACAATCACTACATCATCTTCATCATCAAATCCATCATCGGTATCATCAGAACCTATACTATCATCTACATCTGTACTTCCATCGCTATCTGTATTATCATCTGGTGTTTCTACTACCACATCTTTAATTCGTAGTTCTACGCTCACAACTCCAGCTTCTTCAATATACAGTTTTCCACTTGTTCCACCAATTAGGATTGGAAGATTTGCCTTTGCCTCTTTTTCATCCATTAATTTTACAGTCCAATCTGCCTGTTTGTCATCGCTTAACCCTTCAACAACAAATGTACCACCTTTTGTTTGTGCTGGAACTGTAAATTCATTACCTTCTTTTACTTCTGTTTTTACTCCACTGTTACTAATGTAATATACTTTTAAATTTGCTTGATAGTCATGGCAATTTACAAAACGTAGGGTTGTAGATGCCAGTACTTCATTTGCACTATTATAATAGGTTAAAGGTACATCAACACTTCCATTGGCCACTAGTGCTTCATCAAATGCTGTTTTTAAGGCATCACTAGGAAAATTTACTTGTCCTCTTGTACCTACTTGAATGGTACTTCCTTCTAGCACGCTATTAAAATCTAAAATCGCCTTATTTCCTGAGTTTCTTCTGTTTTGCTAGTGCCACTAGCTTTGGCTATATGTGTAGGTGTATAACCAATTACCATAGCGACAGCTAAAACACTTGCTAATAGTCTTTTTAATAAATATTTCATACGTTTTCCTCCATATTTTTTATAATTTATATTAATGACATTCCATAAATTATGGTTCTATCATTCCATACTTAACTTTTATTCGATTTAATTTTTTACTAATTGCTGGATACAATACAAATAAAAATATAATTGTTGATACTCCATGAATCACATTAAAAGAAACTCCACTTATATATACTGCCTTTAGCATGGAAATGCTAAATTCATCACCAAACGTAAATACTGTTGATGTATCTAGTAAAATCCCATATATTATCATGGCACAAAATCCTCCGAAAGAACAAAGAATCCATGGGTTATTTGCATATTTTTTTCGTTTTCCTTTAAATAAAATCCCTGATAGAAATCCAATCACTCCATAGGCAAACATTTGCCAAGGAGTCCAAGGACCTTGTCCAAAAAAGAAATTGGAAACAAATCCTGCCATAGCGCCAGTCAAAAATCCTGCCTCTGCTCCCAAACAAATACCTGTAATCATTACAATAGCAACCATTGGTTTGAATTGAGGTAACATAAAAAATGCAACTCGTCCTACCACTGCAATGGCAGACATAACAGCAATAACAATTAATTCTCTTGCTTGTGGCTTTCTATGTTCAAACACCATTTGTAATTCTTTTTCTACTACATCTTCTACAAATAAACTTTGAGGATTTTGAGGCAACATTGCAATATACTGTTGTGCCATATGCTTTTCTTTCTTTATTTTTTTTATATTTTTTCCTTCAATGGAAATCGTTCCTCGATAATGAGTTTTTGTTCCACATAGCAAAGAAAGGGTGGTACTTTTTCCCGTTCCATTGCCACCTAATATACAAAACAATTCTCCCTTTTGTACCTGTAATGACAATCCTTTTACAATGTCCCTTCCTTGTTTTTCATATCGAAACCAAACTTCTTTTGCTTCAAGTATAATTTCTTTTGTTTCTCTATTTGATGTGGACTTGCTACTTGCTTTATTATTCTGGATTGGTTCTAGTTGCTGTTTTTTTCCAAACTGCTCTGACATCCATTGTCTTCCTTCACAGACAGTTAAGGGGCACTCTCCCATTTTCCCTACTCCGTAAAAAATTTGCATTGGGGTAGGTAGTGCTAAAAATAGCTCATTGTCTATTAAATGTTTTCCTACTTCTCTAGGACTATCAAACAATAACTGTTTTCCATTTTCTAATACAAGAACTTTATCTGCCATTGGAAATACTTCTTCTAAACGATGTTCTATTATAATAATTGTTGTTCCAAGCTCTGTATTTATCTTTTTTAATGTGGCAAAAAATTCACTTGCTGCAATAGGGTCTAATTGAGAAGTGGATTCATCTAAAATTAACACCTTTGGTTGCATTACCATAATAGAGGCTAAATTTAGTAACTGTTTCTGTCCACCAGATAGCTCTCTTACTTCTTTGTAAAACCAGTGTTGTATTCCGAAATAGCTTGCCATCTCTGCTACTCGAAGACGAATCACCCTATTTTCATACCCTAAATTTTCTAATCCAAATGCCAACTCATGCCACACTTTATCTGTCACAATTTGATTGTCTGGATTTTGAAATACATACCCTATTTCTGCCGCTTGTCTTCTCACGGAAACTTGTCCTAATGGCTCGTTACAAAAATAGATTTCTCCCTCTCGTATTCCATATGGTGTCATTGCAGATTTTAAATGTTTTAATAAGGTAGTTTTTCCACAACCTGACTTTCCACATATAACGACAAATTCTCCTTGTTCTATGGAAAAGTTAATATTTGATAAGGTATCCCTATTACTCTCTGGATACTGAAAACTTAGATTTTTGATTTCAAATAATGCCATTTTACATCCTCCATAACATTTAAAATAACTGGGAGAAAACACAGTATTCCATATAGGAAGTAAACCATAATTGCTACTGTGCTATTTGTATTCATTTGTATTAACGGATAATACTGTATAAAAATAACTTCTACTCTAGTAGCCAGTATAATTACTGCTATCAGACAAATAATAATACTACCGATTCTTTTATCTCTACCATCTAGGGTATAAATAGAAAAATTAGTTCTTCCTCTTAATCCATATCCTCTTGCTTTCATAGAATCTGCTGTATCAATGGAATTTTCCAATACCCATGTAATGACAGAAGATACTACTTTCATTCCATTTCTTGCCCGTTATATGATATTCCCTTGACTCATATCTTTTCCAATACAGGCTTGTGCTTGTCTTACATGCTCAATTTGGTCTTTCAATCGTGGTACAAATCGTAATACCATAGAAAATACTAACGATAGTGCTGGAATCATTCTTCCAAACAAATACATTAACTTATCTGATGTTATTACCATTTGATAACAAGAAAACCATTGAAACATGGTAACAAGCATAACTCCTGTAACAAATCCATAGATAATAGACTCTAGGGTTAATGGATTGTTTGTCTTAAAGTATAGTAAAATGGTAGCTCCTTTATGATGAAACAAAGGATTGATAATTGTTGATATTACTATAATGGGAATAGAAACAGCAAATAAATATTTGATTGCCTTTTCTCTTTTTAAATATAGCCCATAGAAAAAACTTCCTAGATTTCTACTTGGATTTCTGCTGGAAATTGACCTTCTTGTGAAAAATGCAAGAAAAATAGGTGTTCTGCTAATAGCTTTACTTCATCTTCAAACTCACTTCTATAAGTTACTTCTATATTAATATCATCTGAAGTTTCAATATCCATTCCATTGATAGTAAATACATATTCTCGACCATCTCCTAATGTACCTATCATT
>CAJFOH010000147.1 GCA_904395845.1 uncultured Lachnospiraceae bacterium | reverse complement strand
GGAACATTGGAATTATTGTATGTTTATTTTTCCTATATAGTGTAATGATTTTTGGAGAAGTGTGTTATGTGAAAGCATTTGTAGATAGTGAAAAGGCAATTGCTCAAGCTTTGCTATTAAAACATAAATCTACATTTTTGCTAAGTTACATTGCTGGAATCTTTGATATGGTAGGAAATATGGGTCTTATCTTTTGTTTATATGGTGTATTTCGTCGTAGACAGGAAAAGAAGGACATTATTCGTATGGCGTTTCAAAATAGCAAAGAGTTATTGCCTAAAAAAGTGAAACGGTTGGTATGTTTTAGTTTCTGTTGTATCTTTTTATTGGAAGGCTATATGATGGCATTTATGATAAGAAATGGTTCTAACTTAATTACAGACGTAGTTCAGCCTATAAGTGTAACTGCTCATCGTGGTGGTGCAACCTACGCACCAGAGAATACCATACCTGCATTGGAAATGGCCATAGAAAACTTATCCGACTATGCAGAAATTGATGTACAAGAATCCAAAGATGGAGTTGTTTTTTTATTACATGACTTAAATTTAAAACGTACTACTGGGAAAAACGAATATGCGTATAACTTGCCATATTCAGAGATTCGTACCTTAGACGCAGGAAAGTACTTTAACCAATCCTTTGAAGGCACCTATATTCCTACCTTAGCAGAAGTATTAGAACTATGCAAAGGAAAATTAAAATTAAATATTGAAATTAAAGGTAGTGACCGTTTTGAAGGTTTAGTAGAAAAAGTAGTGCATTTAATTGAGGAATATGATTTTAAAGAACAATGTGTCATTACTTCTATGAACTATGATTATTTAGAGAAAGTAAAAGAATTAAATCCAGATATTAAAACTGGATATATTATGAAAGTTGTTCTAGGTAATTTTTCCCAAATGAAAGATGTGGACTTTTTTAGTATGAAGCACACGCTGATTAGTGAAGAATTAGTTGCAAAAGCCCATGAGAATGGGAAAGAAATTCATGTTTGGACAGTAAATGCAAGAAGTACCATTCAAGAAATGATTGCTTATGGAGTAGACAATATTATTACAGATAATCCAGTATTAGTACAACAAATGATTGCAGGTCAAGAGCAACATACATTTGTAAGTTTATTACGATTATTTTTCTCCATGTAATAAAAATTGGATACTTTATAGATGGGGATAAAAAATGGAGGTTTGTATGGAAAAAGTGGAGATAACAAGAAAAGAAGTTTATCGATATTTAGGCTATAAAAATGGCTTAATAGATGAAAAAACAAAGGATATGATTGAATCCTGCATTAAAGAGTTGGAACAGATAGCAATGCCAAAATTTATATACCAAGTTTATCCATTGTCTGTTAGTGGAAATCGTATTGATTTTTCAGTATTTCAGACAAATAGTAAGCATTTAGGTATTAATCTAAAAGGTTGTTCTAAAGTTGCTTTATTTGCAGCAACTCTTGGTATTCAAGTGGATTTGCTTATTGGCAAATATTCCAAATTGGAAGTTAGTAAAGCATTTTTTATGCAAGCCATTGCAGCGGCTATGATAGAAGATTATTGTAATTACTATCAGCACATTATAGAAAAAGAGATGGAAAAAGAGGGATTGTATGCAAGACCTCGTTTTAGTCCAGGATATGGAGATTTTTCCTTAGAACATCAAAAGGAGATAACCTCTATTTTAAACACACCAAAAACTATTGGACTAACTGTAACTGACACACTAATATTAGCTCCTGCAAAATCGGTAACTGCCATTATTGGCTTTAGTACAACAAAACAACATTGTCACAAGCATGGTTGTGAAGTATGTAAAAAAATAGATTGTGAATTTAGACGATAGAAAGGGTACATGTGTATGTTAAGAGAAAAGCTTGGAAAAGAACTATTATTTTTTGATGGTGGAACAGGAACAATTTTACAAGAAAAAGGATTAAAAGCTGGAGAACTTCCAGAAGTATGGAACATAGAGCAGAGGGAAACGATTATACAGCTACATACAGACTATTTAAATGCAGGTTGTAATATTATAAAAACCAATACCTTTGGTGCAAATCATTTAAAATTTAATGAAAATACTACATATCAATTAGAACAGATTATAGTAGCTGCCATTGAAAATGCAAAAGAGGCACAAAAAAACTGTAACTCACAAAAAGATACCTATATTGCACTTGATATTGGACCATCTGGAAAGCTATTAAAGCCTATGGGAGATTTATCTTTTGAAGATGCCTATGAGTTATTTTCTGAAGTTGTAAAAATCGGTGTTTCTTGTGGAGTTGACCTTATTCTAATTGAAACTATGAGTGATACATATGAAGCAAAGGCAGCAATTCTTGCAGCAAAGGAAAACTCCAATCTTCCAGTGATAGCTACTATGATATTTGGTGAGAATAAGCAGTTATTAACTGGGGGAAATGTACTATCTACAGTTGCTTTGCTAGAAGGATTAGGAGTAGATGCTCTAGGTCTAAATTGTGGACTCGGACCAGTTCAAATGAAAGACATTTTAAAAGAAATGCTTTCCTATGCTTCTATTCCAGTAGTAGTAAATCCAAATGCTGGTCTTCCACGAAGTGAGAATGGAAAAACTATATTTGATGTCACACCAGAAGAATTTTCTGCATCTATGAAAGAATTTGTAGAAATGGGGGCAAGTGTGCTAGGTGGTTGCTGTGGAACAACTCCTAACCACATAAAAATGCTTGTAGATACTTGTGAATCAATGGCTATTAAGGAAGTGACAAACAAAGAAATAACGGTAGTATCCTCTTATGCAAAAGCAGTTGTTATAGATGAAGTGCCTGTTTTAGTAGGAGAACGAATTAACCCTACTGGAAAGGCAAAGTTTAAGCAAGCATTAAAAGATAATGACTTAGAATATGTACTTCGTGAAGGGTTAACACAGCAAGAACGAGGAGCACATATTTTAGATGTCAATGTTGGATTGCCAGGAATTGATGAGGTAGCTATGATGGAACAAGTCGTTCCTGAGTTACAAAGTATTTTAGATTTACCATTACAAATTGATACTTCCAATGTAGAAGCAATGGAACGTGCACTTAGAATTTACAATGGGAAACCACTGATTAATTCAGTCAATGGTACAGAGGAAGTTATGGAAGCAATTTTTCCCTTAGTAAAAAAATACGGTGGTGTAGTGATTGGTCTTGCTTTAGATGAAAATGGAATCCCAACTACTGCTAGTGGACGTATTGAAGTAGCAAAAAAAATATATGAAACAGCAAAACGTCACGGAATTCAGAAAAAAGATATTATTATTGATGCACTTGCAATGACCATTAGTTCTGATACATCGTCTGCGAAAGTAACATTGGAAACATTACAACGGATTCGAGATGAGCTTCATGGAAAAAGTACATTAGGCGTATCTAATATTTCCTTTGGACTACCACAAAGAAGTATTATCAATGCAAACTTCTTTACTATGGCATTGTATAGTGGGTTAAATGTTGCAATTATGAATCCAAATTCAGAAGCTATGATGCAATCCTATTATTCTTATTTAGCTTTAATGGATAAGGACGAGCAATGTAACAACTACATTTCTCATTATGCAGGAGTAAAAGAAGATACTATTGGAACAAAATCTACAAGTCTTTCCCTAGGAGATAGCATTGAACGAGGGTTAAAAGAAGGTGCCTTTGAAGCTACAAAAGAGTTATTAAAAACAACAAAACCTTTAGATATTATTAATCAGGAATTAGTTCCAGCTTTGGATAGAGTAGGGAAAGGATTTGAAAAGGGAACTGTCTTTTTACCACAACTTCTTATGAGTGCTGAAGCTGCAAAAACAGCCTTTGAAGTAATAAAGACGCAACTTGCAACTACTGGGCAAGTACAAGAGAAAAAGGGAAAAATAATTTTAGCAACAGTCAAAGGTGATATTCATGATATCGGAAAAAATATTGTCAAAGTGTTGTTAGAAAATTATAGCTACGAGGTAATTGACTTAGGAAAAGATGTTGCACCAGAAGTAATTGTTGAAACAGCTATAAAAGAAAATGTTCTTTTAGTTGGATTAAGTGCATTAATGACAACTACCGTAGTGAATATGGAAGAAACTATTAAACAGTTACGAAAAGCAAAGCCAGATTGTAAAATAATGGTTGGTGGTGCTGTACTAACAAAAGATTATGCAGATGACATTGGTGCAGACTTTTATGGAAAAGATGCTATGGCGACAGTTACTTATGCAGAAAGTTTGAATTTATTGACTTCTCATAGATGATTTTATTTTTATAATTTGTCAAAAACAATGAAACGGTTATTGTATGGATAAATATTTTTCCTACAATGACCTTTTTTCATAAAAAAGAAAAAATGACTCATACTATAATAGAATGCAATATAAAATCAAAAATTATATTAGAAAGGTTATTAGTATGGGAAACGAAGAAAACAAAGAAAAAGAAGAACAAAACGATGAGAGAATACAAGAAATTGGACAACTTACCTTAGATGAGAATGAGAAAAAATTTAACATTCACTTGTTATCGGTCATTGGAGAAATTGAAGGGCATGAATGTCTTTCTTCCAATACGAAAACTACAAAGTATGAACATGTACTACCACAACTGGCAGCTATTGAAGATAATAAAAATATTGATGGGTTATTAGTAATTATTAATACAGTTGGTGGTGATGTAGAAGCAGGACTTGCTATTTCAGAAATGATAAGCTCACTAAGTATTCCAACAGTTTCGCTAGTACTTGGTGGAAGTCATTCCATTGGTGTACCACTTGCAACATCTACTGATTATTCCTTTATTGTTCCAACAGCTACTATGATGATACATCCAGTGAGAATGAATGGAATGATTATTGGTGTGCGACAAAGTTATGATTATTTTAAGCGTATTCAAGATAGGATTGTAAGTTTTATTGTCAATCACTCAAAAATTACAGAAGAAAAGTTATTAACATTTATGTTGGATACAGAAACATTAACAAGAGATATTGGTTCTATTTTAGTTGGAAAAGAAGCAGTAGAGGCTGGAATTATTAATGAAATTGGTGGGATAAAAGACGCTTTACAAAAGCTTTATGTGATGATTGAAAATAATTCAAATTAATGTTATAATTTTTTGTATGCGAAAATGATAGATTAAGGAAATAGTTATAACAGGGCTATTTCCTTAAAAAAAGTATTTCAAGATTCATTGCAATCAATGGAATAAATAGTTAGGGAGATGAACATGGCTACAACAAGGCAATCAAAAACATCAACTGGAAGTAGAAGCAGTACAAAGAAACCTTCTAGTAATGGAAAAAAGACCTCTACTACACCGAAAAAGTCAACAACAAATAGTCGTTCTCGTACGACAAAAGGAAATAAACAGAATAATAAACAAAATAGACAACAACAATCTACCTATGAGTTTCCTTTAAAAAGAGAAATTACTATCCTAGGGGTATTAGCATTTTGTATTCTACTTTTTGTTAGTAGTTTTTCGTTATTTGGAAATAAACTTATATGGTTGAAACATATTAATTTAGGTATTTTTGGAGTAATTGGATATGTAATTCCTTTCCTACTTTTTGGTAGTGTTTGCTTTTTAATTGCAAATTCTGGTGATTTTAGGGCAAAAATAAAAGTATTTGGTATTTTATTAATGACAGTTTCTAGTTGCGTAATTGCAAACATTCTTTTTCAGACATATACGGAAAAACTAACAATTATTGGTTATTACAAGCTTTGTAAAAATGGATTTGCTGGTGGGGCATTAGGTGGAATCTTTATTTCATTGCTATATCCATTTTTAGGAATGATAGGTTGTACCATCATATTTAGTCTTATCTTTTTAATTGGTGGAGTGATTGTAACAGAAAAATCAGTAGTTTCTGTAGTTCAATCCACATCTACAAAAGCATATTCTAATTTTCAACAAGATATGGAAGTGAGAAAAACAAATCGTGCTGTTCGTATGGAAGAACGTCAAATACAACG
>CAJFOH010000146.1 GCA_904395845.1 uncultured Lachnospiraceae bacterium | reverse complement strand
CATGTAAAAGGCTTTACATATAAGGAGTGTTTGCTCTGTTTTTCTATTGTACTAATGGCATTTAGTTTAGCAGAAATATTTTTTCGTGCCTTTGATACTTTTCCTAATATAATAGGAAATGGACAGTTTGATAGAATGTTAGTAAGACCAAGAGGGCTTATTTTTCAAGTGTTGGCATCTCAATTTGAGTTAACTCGTCTTGGAAGATTGTTACAGGCAATTATTTTATTTCTATATGTACTAGCTACTGGAGATATTGTATGGAATAGGTTAAAAATAATTACAATCTGTTTTATGATAATAAGTGGTACGGTAATATTTGCTAGTATTTTTATATTATATGCAGGGATATGCTTTTTTACATTAGATGGATTAGAAATTTTAAATATTATTACAGATGGTGCTAGAGAGTATGGGAAGTATCCAGTATCTGTATATGGAAAGTTTGTATTATTATTTTCCACTGCTGTCATACCATATGCTTTGTTTCAATATTATCCATTGCTATATGTAATTGGAAAAAGTGAAAATACTCTATATTGTGGATTGCCCTTAATAGGAATGTTATTTATAATTCCTTGTTATATTGTATGGCGAGTCGGTGTAAGAAAATATGTATCCACTGGTTCATAAAAGGGTATTGAAATATTTCTTGACAAAGTTACATTCCTTGTTTAGAATAAAATAAACACTTACATTACTATAATAGATTACTATAATAGAATAAGTTTGTAAGAATAATAAGTAGATGCTATGAAGAGGAGTAGTAAGATAAGGAAGAATTTAGAGAGCTGTCGGTTGGTGCAAGACAGTTTTGGAATTATCTGAACTTACCTTGGAGTACCTAAGCCAAAACTTAGGCGGGAACTTCCCGTTATAGAAGAATGAGTGCATAGATTATAGAAAAAGGTATGAGCATATACCTTTTTATTCTATGAAATAGAGTGGTACCGCGAAAT
Organism: uncultured Lachnospiraceae bacterium; assembly: GCA_904395845.1. Lineage (GTDB taxonomy): Bacteria > Bacillota > Clostridia > Lachnospirales > Lachnospiraceae > Fimimorpha. Next base: position 9,215 of record CAJFOH010000146.1, on the reverse strand, counting down.
ACTCCCCCTTTCGTCTCTATGTTGCCAATTGGCACAAGGAGAAAGGGGGATTTTTATATGAAAATGAATGGAGGATTCTTAGATGACAGCTTATAATCACAAAGAGATTGAGAAAAAATGGCGTAAGAACTGGGAAGAACATCCAGTGAATGTAAACGATGGAACAAAGCCAAAGTATTATTGTCTTGATATGTTCCCATATCCATCAGGAAGTGGTTTACATGTAGGACATTGGAGAGGATATGTAATTAGTGACGTTTGGAGTCGCTATAAAATGTTAAAAGGATTTTATATTATTCATCCAATGGGTTGGGACGCTTTTGGTTTGCCAGCAGAAAATTATGCAATTAAGATGAAAACTCATCCATCTATCACAACAGCAGAAAATATTTCAAACATTAAACGACAAATCAATGAAATTGCTGCGTTATATGATTGGGATATGGAAGTAAATACAACTGACCCTAATTTTTATAAGTGGACCCAATGGATTTTTGTTCAAATGTTTAAAAAAGGTCTTGCCTATGAAAAAGAAATGCCAATTAACTGGTGTCCATCTTGTAAGACAGGTCTTGCAAACGAAGAAGTAGTAAATGGATGTTGTGAACGTTGTGGATCAGAAGTAACAAAGAAGAATTTAAAACAATGGATGCTTAAAATTACAGAGTATGCAGAACGTTTATTAAATGATTTAGATAAACTTGATTGGCCAGAAAAAGTTAAGAAAATGCAAGCAGAATGGATTGGAAAAAGTACTGGGGCTGAAATTGATTTTGCAGTAGATGGTACAGATAAAAAGATTCGTGTTTATACAACACGTCCAGATACGTTATATGGTGCTACATTTATGGTTCTTGCACCAGAACATGCTATGGCAAAAGAGTTAGCAAATGATGAAACAAGAGAAGCGGTAGAAGCTTATATTTTAAAATCTTCTATGAAATCCAATGTAGATCGTTTACAGGACAAAGAAAAGACAGGAGTATTTACAGGAAGTTATGCTGTAAATCCATTAAATGGAGCATTAGTACCAATTTGGTTATCTGATTACGTTCTTGCTGATTATGGTACAGGAGCAATTATGTGTGTACCTGCTCATGATGATAGAGATTTTGAATTTGCAAAGAAATTTAATATTCCAATTATTCAAGTAATTTCACCAACAGGAGAAGAACAAGAACTAACAGAAGCTTATACACAGTCTGGTATTGTAATCAATTCAGGAGAATGGAATGGAAAAGACTCTGCTGAATTAAAGAAAGAAGCACCAGCTATGATTGAAGAAATGGGCATTGGGAAAAAGACTACAAATTACAAGCTTCGTGACTGGGTATTCTCTCGTCAAAGATATTGGGGAGAACCAATTCCTATCGTTCATTGTGACGACTGTGGTTGCGTTCCAGTTCCAGAAGACCAGTTACCACTTACCTTACCAGAAGTAGATAACTACGAACCAACAGGTACAGGAGAATCCCCACTAGCAGGAATTGAGGAATGGGTAAATACTACTTGTCCATGTTGTGGAAAGCCAGCAAAACGTGAAACAAATACAATGCCACAATGGGCAGGTTCTTCTTGGTATTATTTACGCTATGTAGATAGCAAAAATGACAAAGAACTTGTAAATAAAGAAGTAGCTGAAAAAATGTTACCAGTAGATATGTATATTGGTGGAGTAGAACATGCAGTTCTTCACTTATTATACTCTCGTTTCTATACAAAGTTCTTATATGATATTGGAATAGTAAATTTTGAAGAACCATTTGTAAAATTATTTAATCAAGGTATGATTAATGGAAAAAATGGTATTAAAATGTCTAAGTCAAAAGGAAATGTAGTATCTCCAGATGATTTAGTTAGAGATTATGGTTGTGACTCTTTAAGAATGTATGAATTATTTGTTGGTCCTCCAGAATTAGATGCAGAATGGGACGATAGAGGAATTGATGGAGTGTATCGTTTTATTAACCGTTTCTGGAATTTAGTTCAAGATAACAAAGACAAAGAGATTGCTCCTACAAAAGAAATGATAAAGCTTCGTAACAAGTTAGTATATGAAATTGGAACAAGATTAGAACAATTTAACTTAAACACTGTTATTTCTGGATTTATGGAATATAACAATAAGTTTATTGAAATAGCAAAAAAAGAAGGTGGTGTAGACAAAGAAACATTGAAAACATTTGTTACATTACTTGCACCATTTGCTCCACATATTGGAGAAGAGTTATGGCAACAATTAGGTGGAGAAGGAAGTATCTTCCATTCTACATGGCCAACTTATGATGAAGAAGCAATGAAAGACGATGAAATTGAAATTGCAGTTCAAATCAATGGAAAGACTCGTGGAGTAGTAACATTACCTGCAGATTGTTCCAAGGAAGATGCAATTGCAAAAGGCAAAGAAGTGATTGCAGATAAGTTAACAGGAACAATTGTAAAAGAAATTTACGTTCCAGGTCGTATTATTAACATTGTACAAAAGTAAATATATAAATGTTATAATAAGTATGTAAGTACACTATTATACAAATACAAAGATTACAGATAAAGCATAAAGCTTACGTTTATAAGAATACTATAACGATATTTTATAGTTGATTTAAGAATTAGGATTTAAAAAAGTGAGGCTAATGCATAATTTCAATATGGAAAAAATCTAGAACATAAGATTTTTGATATTGAAATTATGCTAGCCTCACGTTTTTTTATAGATATGGTTTCCTTATTTTTTACTTCGATTCCCAATCATTTGAGACATTTGTCGTATCATATTAATTCGCTTTTTTTCAGCTGGTGACATATTTTTTGATAAGGCGTTTAAAATAAAATTTGTTTCTTCGTCAGAAAACTGAATTCCTTTGGAATTTGCACGAGAAGTAACCGTAAGTAAAAAAGGCATTAATTCATTTTGATTTTTTCCCTTTATTTCGTTTAACATGCCCATCATAAAATCCATTTTATTTGCTCCCATATTTTGAAAAATAGGATCATTTTGCCATTGATTTTGTTCCATAATACCTCCATTAAATATAGTTATATGATAATGTGCTACAATTATATAACAGAATCTTCCGTTTGATTCATTATAGTATATTCATCAGAATAATGTTTGGCTCTAGTAAAGTTGAAAAACAAATCTAACATTTCTTTTTCTTGTTCTGTACAAAAATTACGAATGGAATGGTAAAATCCAACCTCTGGTTCCTCGCTATTAAGAGAACATTGAGAGAGAATATCTTCCTCTTCTTTTGCCAAATAAGAAAGAGTTTTCATAATTTCATTCATTGTAATATATGTAGATAAGAATTGCTTTTCATTTTGGGGTAGAAAGGGAAGAGCTGCCATCATCATTTGTGTATAGCGATTGGATGTGGTATGATCCAAAAAAATCACTCCTAGTAACCATGTTTTTACTATATATATGATTAGGTTGTGTAATTATGACTGAAAAGTAGTCTGGAAATAAGTTTGTCACATTATTGGAAATTTATATAACCATTTGTCAGTAATTCTTATAGAAAAAATCTGAAAGAAGATTTCTTAAAAGGGATATGGAAAAAAATATTTTTATGCATACATTAATATATAGGAAATCATAGAGAGAAAGGAGAGTATCAATGTATTAATAAAATTATACATTATACAAGTAAAATTATGTTAATAATTGATGGGAATTCCATTTATGAAATAGATAGCATGTGTATGCAAACAAACAAAAAAGAGATAGAAAAATATTTATGTTATGAAGAAGAACAAATCAATTTATTATATAAAAATATTTTAAAGAAGCAAAAAAATGTAAAGAGGGAAGTTTATACAGGGAAAGGAGTGGGAGTTGCAATTTTTGATACAGGTATTACGATGCATCCTGATTTTAAGGAACGAATTATTGGATTTAAAGATATTATGTATGGAAAAAAGATAGCATATGATGGGAATGGGCACGGTACCCATGTACCGTACCCAAAAATAATAGAATACCTAAATATTTTAATTATCCAATAATTTCTTTTCCACCCATATACATTTGTAATGGTTTTGGAATACGAACAGTTCCATCTTCGTTTAAATTATTTTCTAAGAAAGCAATTAACATACGAGGTGGAGCAACTACTGTATTATTTAATGTATGTGGATAGTAGTTTCCATCTTCATGACGAACACGGATGGCAAGACGACGAGCTTGTGCATCTCCTAAGTTAGAACAGCTTCCAACTTCAAAATATTTTTGTTGACGAGGAGACCAAGCTTCAACATCAATACTCTTTACCTTTAAGTCAGCCAAATCACCAGAACAACATTCTAATGTACGAACTGGAATATCTAAAGAACGGAAGAAATCTACTGTATTTTGATATAATTTTTCAAACCATTCCATACTTTCTTCAGGTTTACATACAACAATCATTTCTTGCTTTTCAAACTGATGAATACGATATACACCACGTTCTTCAATACCATGAGCCCCAACTTCCTTACGGAAACAAGGAGAGTAGCTAGTAAGAGCTTGTGGAAGTTGTGATTCATCAAGAACGTTATCAATAAACTTACCAATCATGGAATGTTCACTTGTTCCGATTAAGTATAAATCTTCTCCTTCAATTTTATACATCATATTTTCCATTTCAGCAAAGCTCATTACACCACTAACAACATCGCTACGAATCATAAATGGTGGAATATAGTAAGTAAACCCACGATCAATCATAAAATCACGAGCATAGGATAGAATAGCAGAGTGTAAACGAGCAATATCACCTTTTAGATAGTAGAATCCAGCACCACTGGTACGTCTTGCGCTATCTAAATCAACTCCGTTTAAACGTTCCATAATATCAATGTGATATGGAATTTCAAAGTCAGGAGTGAAAGGTTCACCAAATTTTTCAACTTCAACGTTTTCACTATCGTCTTTTCCAATAGGAACAGATGCATCAATAATGTTTGGAATAACAAGCATACGTTCACGAATTTTTGCAGTTAGCTCTGCTTCTAATTGCTCTAATGCAACAAGTTCATCTGCCATAGCAGCAACTTTTTTCTTTGTTTCTTCTGCTTCCTCTTTTAATCCTTTTGCTAATAAACCACCAATTTCTTTGCTGATTTTCTTTCTTTGGCTTCTAAGTTCGTCACCTTTCATTTTTGCAGCACGAAACTCTTTATCCATTTCAATTACTTCATCTACAAATGGTAGTTTTTCGTCTTGAAATTTCTTTTTGATGTTTTCCTTTACTAATTCTGGATTAGTACGAAGTAAATTAATATCTAACATAAATCCTCCTAAAATAAAAATTTATTGTGTATAAAACATACGATATTTAACGGAGAGTATTTGATTAGAAGCAATAAAAAAAGAGTCTATACCCATAAAAATGGGACGAAAGACTCCGCGTTGCCACCCAAATTGTTACAAAAGTAACCACTTAAACGTAAGATAAAGGATACGAACCTTCTGATTTTCATCAGATGCTTGGAAAGTAGACAGATACTTGTTTCTTATCGATTTGCACCAACCATCGACTCTCTAAAAAGAAGGCAAATACCCTAGTTTTCCTCAATCGCATATTCTATATAAAACACTACTATTGTTATTGTATTATTAAAGCAATTTGTCAAAGGTTACTATAAATTAATATCTTATTAAATACATGGTTACAAATAGTTTTCTTTGTAAAATTCCATATGCGAAGGAATCATTGCTATTGGGTCATTAGTATTAGCAAATATACCTTATCAGTAAGTATTATTAGTACTATTACTATAGTAGTATGGAATAAAATTGCAATAATATTCTTCGTAGTACGTTTATTATAGTACAAGGAAAGAAAAATGGCAATAAAAAAATGTAGAATTATAATATGATTATCAATAATTGGTTGTAAACAATTTCTTTTGGATTACATATAGTGATAGTAACAAAGGTAGATAATAGAAGTGAGGAAAAATGGCAATTAAAATATTTATTGATCAAGGTCATAATCCTAGTGGAGTCAATGCAGGGGCAGAAGGATTTGGTCTTAGAGAGCAGGATATTACATTTAATGTAGGGTCTTATTTGGCAGATTTATTAAGCAGTGATAATCGATTTGAAGTAAGAACATCACGAACATCAAGAACCCAAGTATTAGGAACAAGCCAAAATTCAAGTTTACGAGAGCGAGTAAATGGTGCAAATTCATGGCCAGCAGACTACTTTATTAGTATTCATACAAATGCAAATGAAAATCCAGCGATAAATGGTAGCGAAGTCTACATTTATCGTAGGGGGACAGAAGCAGAGTATTTGGCATATGATGTATTGACTTCCATTGTAGAACGAGTGGGAACAAGGGATAATGGAGTTCGTGTCAATCCATCACTATATGTGCTAAGAAGAACTAGAATGCCTGCCATATTAGTAGAACTTGCATATATTACCAATGAAGAAGATGCACAAAAGTTAAGAGATGACCAATATCAATTTGCCTATGCAATATATGAGGGGATTTTAGAATATTTTGGGCTTGAGCCTTTGTCATAAAAAGAAAGAGTATTACAAAGTAATATATTTGTATTCGTATAAAATATTTTGTAATACTCTATGATGAAAGGAAGTAATATTGTAAACAGAAAAAAAATGTGGTAGAATAAACAAGGTTTATAAAGGATTTTCACGAAAAATGGAAGTTGCTTTTGGTAGGATAGGTTCTGTTTTAGTGAAAATATTAGAAATTATAAAATTATTACCAAATAAAAAGAAAGGGTGTTATGCTATGGAAAAGGAACAATATAAAATATTTTGTTCTAGTGGTGGTTGTGCTGCAAAGCTAGGGCCTAAAATACTTGGAAAGTTATTACATCAAATACCAAAAGTGGAAGATGATAATCTACTTATTGGATTTGACCATTCAGATGATGCAGCGGTATATCGGTTGACCGATGATATTGCTATGGTACAAACACTAGATTTTTTTCCACCAATGGTAGAAGACCCTTATTTGTTTGGTCAAATTGCAGCTACCAATGCATTAAGTGATATTTATGCTATGGGTGGACAAGTGAAAACAGCTTTAAATATTGTGTGTTTCCCAGAAAATATGGATACTAACATACTAGGACAAATATTGTTAGGTGGAAGTAAAAAGGTACAAGAAGCTGGAGGAGTTTTAGTAGGTGGACATTCCATTTCCGATAAAGAAATAAAATACGGTCTATCAGTAACAGGAATTGTTCATCCAGATAAGATATATGCCAATCATACAGTAAAAACTGGGGACATGCTGTTACTAACAAAACCACTTGGAGTAGGAATTGTAACAACGGCAAACCGATTAGGTGAAGCATCAAAAGAAGCTATGGATATGGCAGTAAAATCAATGACAACACTAAATAAATATGTAGCAGAGATTTTACAAAAATATACGGTGCATGGCTGTACTGATGTAACAGGATTTGGTTTTCTTGGTCATTTAAAGGAAATGTTAGGTGAGGAACATTCTGCAACAATTTATAGTAGTCAAGTTCCATATATAAAGGAAAGCTACCATTATGCAGAAGAATTTTTTCTAACGGGAGCAGGACAAAGAAATCGTAACCATGTTTCAGATTGTGTTGAATTTAAGAATATTCCATTTCCTATGGAGGAGATTTTATTTGACCCTCAAACATCAGGTGGTTTGCTAATTAGTATGTCAAAGGAAGATATAACAAATGCCTATGAGGAAATAAAGTTGTTAGGGTTACCTTGTGGAATTGTGGGAGAAATTACTGAAAAAAAAGAAAAAAGTATCTATGTAATATAAACTTATATGATAGATGAATGGAAGAATAGAGATTTCATAGTTTATAGATAGGATATCATTTATAAAAATAATAGCAATTATAATAGAAATGAAAGAAGTGTTGGAGGTATCGTATGAAAATTAATGCTCGTGGGATGCAATGCCCATTACCAGTTATTGAAGCAAAGAAAGCACTAAAGAGTTGTCCAAAGGAAGAAGAAATAGAGGTTATGGTGGATAATGAAATTGCTGTTCAAAACCTAACAAAAATGGCAGTTCAAATGCAAATCGATTATCGTGTAGTAAGTTTGAATGAACATGATTTTACAGTTACATTGATTCGAGATGTAACACCATACTTAGAAGAAAATGAGGAAAAATTACAAAGTATTCAGGAAGAAAAAGAGGTACAACCTTTGGCAAATGGAATTTTGAAAGGTTGTGTATTGGTAGTATCTTCAGACAAAATGGGAGATGGCGATAAAGAACTAGGAAAGCAGTTAATGAAAGGTTTTTTATATGCCCAAACCCAATTAGACCATCTGCCTGAAACGATTATTTTCTACAATAGTGGGGCAAAACTTACAACAGAAGGTTCTGACTCTTTAGAAGACTTAAAACAATTACAAGAAAAGGGAGTAGAAATTGTAACTTGTGGACTTTGTTTAAATTATTATCAATTAACAGAAAAATTACAAGTAGGAACAATTACTAATATGTATGTTATTAGTGAAAAAATGGCTATGGCAAAGAAAATAATCAAACCTTAAAGAGAGGAAATACATTATGGAACGAGCGCAGGAAAGGATAGAAGATAATATTATCATTGTTCGTGGTGGTGGTGACATTGCAACTGGTACTATTCATAAATTATTTCAATGTGGATTTCATGTATTAGTATTAGAAGTAAGTAAACCTACTGCAATTCGCAGACAAGTTGCTTTTTCAGAGGCAGTATATGAAGGAACAGCTTGTGTAGAAGGTGTTGTATGTAAAAAAGTAGATACAATAGAAGAAGTATTACAATGCTTTAAAACTGGTATAATTCCACTTCTTATTGATGAAACTTGTCAATGTTTAAAAGAAATAAAGCCTATTGCTGTTATTGATGCAATTTTAGCAAAAAGAAATTTAGGTACGAAGAAAAGTATGGCAAATATTACTATTGGGTTAGGTCCAGGGTTTGTGTCAGGAGAAGATGTGGATATAGTTATTGAAACAAAACGTGGTCATAACTTAGGGCGCATTATAAGATGTGGTAGTGCAGAAAAGAATACTGGAGTTCCAGGAGTAATTGCAGGATATGGAAAAGAGCGAGTAATTCATGCTTGTGTAGATGGAATTATGGAAAATAAAAAGGAAATTGGCGATTTTGTAACAGAAGGTGAGGTAATTGCTACCATTGGTGATGAAGAAGTAATTGCAACTATTACTGGTATATTAAGAGGGATT
>CAJFOH010000145.1 GCA_904395845.1 uncultured Lachnospiraceae bacterium | reverse complement strand
GTATTGTATTAGGTGTATTAGTTGTTCTTTATTTTGCATTTATTAGATAAGTAAATAAATATATAGATATATCAATATATAAATATATCTATATATTGATATATTTATAAAGAATAGCAGTTATTACATAAAAATTAAAATCCCCCTTTTGTTAGACAAGGAGAACGTCTAATGAAAGGGGGTTTTATTAATCTAGGAAGAGAGCATATTAAGAAGCAACTGGTAAATTTCAGGAAATTCCTTTTTCAAGCGAATTGGCTTTAGATCTTTATTTAGAAAGCAATGAGAGGAATGACCAATTGCTTTTAATTTATTCTCTTTTACATCTCTTATTTCATAAGAAAATTCAAATTTTAAACCAGTGAATGTTTCTAATTTTGGGTAGATACGGATTGGTTCGTGAAAAGTAATATACTGTTTATATTGGCAGGAAACTTGCAAAACGGGGATTAAAATGCCTAGTTGCTCTAATGTTTTATAATCTAAGTTATAATTTTCTAGCAATTGAATTCTAGCTTCTTCAAACCAACGGATATAATTGGAATGATGAATAATTCCCATTTGGTCAGTTTCATAATAGTGTGGGATTCGTTCATAATAAAATTTTTCGTCCATTGTAAACTCCTTCTAGTAATTTAGTTATAATTTTCTATTCATCAAAAAAAGATTAATAAAATAATGAAGTAATAGTTAGATTTATTATACAGAGTTTTTTTATTAGGTCAAGTAATTTTATTATAAAGGATAGTGGAAGGTAGCAAAAGAAAGTGGAGGTTAGTAAGAAATAATATTACAATGTTGTTTGGTGGTGTTTGATTGTTACAAATTGATAGGAGTTTGTTGTATCAAGTATAAGAAAACCATATTTTATCATAGGAAAAACTAATAGAATTACATTGTAGATAGGTAGGTTTAATGTTATAATAAAACATTGTCATAGGTAGTTGATGTTTACAAATAGTAATAAAAAATGTAGCAGAGAATAGAGAGAAAACAAAAGGAGAAAATAAATATGAATTTAAAAATAGGTTCTCATGTAGGTATGAGTGGAAAAGAAATGTTTTTAGGCTCAGCAAAGGAAGCAGTTTCTTATGGAGCAAATACATTAATGGTTTATACAGGTGCTCCACAAAATACAAGGAGAAAGTCAATCGATGAGTTAAATATAGAAGCAGGATGGGAATATTTAAATGCTCATGGTATTGATGAAATTGTTATTCATGCTCCGTATATTATCAATTTAGGTAATTCTGTAAAAAAAGAAACCTTTGAAATAGCAGTAGAATTTTTAGCATTAGAATTAGAAAGAAGTACAGCTATGAGAAGTAATACATTAGTGCTTCACCCAGGAGCTCATGTAGGGGCAGGTGATGATTTGGGAACGGAACAAATTATTAAAGGGTTAAATGAAGTACTAACAAAAGATACAAAATGTAATATTGCATTAGAAACAATGGCTGGAAAAGGCAGTGAAATCGGAAGAAGTTTTGAACAGCTTGCAAGAATTTATGATGGAGTTGTCCATAATGAAAAATTACGGGTGTGTTTTGATACTTGCCATGTAAATGATGCAGGCTACGATATTGTAAATGATTTAGATGGAGTAATGGAGCAATTTGATCGAGTAATTGGTTCTAATCAAATTGCAGTATTTCATATTAATGATAGTAAAAATGTACGTGGTGCTAATAAAGATAGACATGAAAATATTGGATTTGGAACAATAGGTTTTGAAACGATCCATAAAATTGTAACATATGAAGGATTTGAGGCAGTACCAAAAATATTAGAATCTCCATATGTAGTATATGATGAAGAAAATAAAAAATCAGTTGCTCCATATAAGTACGAAATAGAAATGCTTCGTAGTGGAGTGTTTGATCCATTATTAATTGAAAGAATAAAAAATGACGCAAGAAAATAAAATAATTAATTTGGAAATGCATTGTATCAAATAAGAACAGTAGCAGGAGGAATTTCTATGAAATATCAATCAAAAAAGCTTTATCAAATGGTATTGACTGCAATTTTTGCAGCAGTAATCATTATGATGGCATTTGTGCCATGGTTGGGATTTATTAATCTAATCATTATTAATGCAACATTAATTCATATTCCAGTAATTATAGGCTCTATCGTGTTAGGTCCAAAAAAAGGAATGTTTTTAGGCTTTATTTTTGGGTTATGTAGCTTTCTTAATTCAACATTTAATCCTGGTTTAACCTCCTTTTTATTTTCTCCATTCTATCCAGGAGGAAATGGATATAGTCTACTAATTTGTTTTTTACCAAGAATATTAGTTGGGGTCATTCCCTATTATGTATATAAGGGAATGGTAAGGGTGATGAAGAAGAAGGAAACAAATAGTATCCCACTAGGAGTTGCTGGTATAGTAGGTTCTTTGACAAATACGTTACTTGTAATGAATTTGGCGTATGTATTATTTTCTCATGAATTTGCTACAGTAAAAGGAGTAGCAGTAGATGTGTTATATGGTGTAATCTTAGGAATTATTGTAACAAATGGGATACCAGAAGCCATTGTTGCGGCTATTTTAACCATTGGAATAGGTAAAGTGCTTTTAAAACTCAGACGTATGTAAAAGTAAGAAAGTATTAAGTAGAAGAAAAGAGGCTTTGGAAAAAATCCAGAAGCCTCTTTTTATATTAAATATTATTGATTTTCTTTTTCTAAATTTTTTTGAGCAGTAGCAAGCATTAGCTTAATACGATTTAATTGGTTTACTTCGGATGCACCTGGGTCGTAGTCAATAGCAATAATATTTGCATTTGGATAATGGTGACGAATTTCTTTAATGACACCTTTCCCAACAATATGATTTGGTAGACAACCAAATGGTTGCGTACATACAATATTATTAACGCCACTATGTATTAATTCAAGCATTTCTCCAGTTAAGAACCAACCTTCCCCTGTTTGATTCCCTTGAGAAACAAATGGATCTGATAATTTTGCAAGGTCAGAAATACTTGGTGGAGCATCAAAGCGAGTACTTTTATCAAATGATTTTTTTGCTACCTTTCTAAAATATTCTAATAAAGAAATTCCCATATTGCATAATCTTGCAGTAGAAGCTTTTTTACCTAATTTATCTGCTTTAAAGTTTGCATTATAGAAGCAGTATAATAAAAAGTCTAATAAATCTGGCATGACAGCCTCTGCACCTTCTCGTTCAAGAAGTTCTACAATATGATTGTTTGCACTTGGCAAGAATTTTACTAGAATTTCGCCAACAATTCC
>CAJFOH010000144.1 GCA_904395845.1 uncultured Lachnospiraceae bacterium | reverse complement strand
TATCACCAAATAGATATTAGAATCGTGTATATAATAGAAAGGAGGGAGGTAAGTGAAGAAAGAAGAAAATCTTATTACAGCCATAGAAAAGTATGGAGATATGCTTTTTCAAATGGCAGTAGTAATGGTTCAAAATATTCAAGACGCTGAGGATATTGTGCAAGAAACCTATATTCGTTATATGAATAAAGCACCAGAATTTAAGGAAGAGGAGTACGAAAAAGCATGGTTGATAAAAGTTTGTAGAAATATATGTAAGGATATGTGTCGATTTCGAAAAAGAAATGGCCATTTTAATATTGATGAATATATAAATATTTGCAATAATCAAGAAATAATAGTAAACCAAGAAATAGAAGATTATTTTGAAAAAAGGCAGTTATTAGAGATAATATTACAACTACCCTTTAAATATCGTGAAATCATTGTTTTACATTACATAGAGGGATATAAAATAAAGGAGTTATCAAAAATTTTACATATTACAGAAGCAGCAGTAAAAAAGCGTTTACAATATGGGCGAAAACGAATAAAGGATTTATATGAAAATGAGGGAAAATAAAAATGAAGAAAATAAGTGATAAAGATATACAAGATGTAAGAGAGATTGTAAAAAAAATTCATATGTCAAATCAAATGAAAAAAAATATTATTCATAGCTGTGTTAACATACAAGAAAAAAAGAAAACAAAATATATTGAATTTAGATGGGGAGTCATAATTGTAGCACTTTTATTATGTATCTTTGTAGGTAGTTTTCCAACGATTCATAGGAGTTCTAGCACTGGAAAATTAATAGTGGATCATGGATTAACAATTGTAGAGGCAGGATATGTGACAGAGGATAATACAATTTCATTTAAAAATCTTGTTGTCGGTGATGGAGTAGTGGTTGAGGATATTTTTGATAAAGAATATAGTATTGCTATTAGTTCTTTAAGGGGAATTCCATTAAAGTTTTCCTATGCAGGTGCAGATATTGAGTTTAAAAGCTATACGGGAGGTTTCAGTGATTTAGAAAACGAAGATTGTATGTTGTTGGGACGACGATATTCTATCATGAATAAAGGGGAAGTATTTTGGGTTCCAGATATTATAATAAGCAGTAAAAAATTAAAAAGTGAAAGTGATATTGTAGAGTTTCAAGTAATTAAAGATAATAATGTAATTGAGTATGGAATAATCTATATAGAATGTAATGATAAGAAAAATACATATAAATCTAATTTATTATTATCCATAAGTTTTCCTAAGGTAGATGGAGAGTACCAGAGGGTAACAGAAGAGAATTTAAAAGAAATTAGAGAAAAAACTTTAAAGAATCATAGCATTAATACAGATATTCTCTATGAATAATGGATAGGACAAGGTGAGATAATATGAAAAAATTAAGTATAATACTAATTATTTTTCTATTAGTAGCATTAGGGATAGGATGTTATGTACTATTACAAGAAGAACACCTTAATGTTGTATATGGAGCAAAGAAATCATCTCTAGAAGAACGAATAGACTGGGAGTATTCAGGTGTATATATACCAGAAGATAGTGAGATTCCAGGAATACCATTAAAGTTTAAATATGAAAAAGATCAGGAAGATGATGATATTTATATTGAAATTCGAGCAACTAATGGGAGATTTGTCAAAAGGAAACCACAGTATGATCTTAATGAAGAACAAGAAATTGTACTTTGTGGGAAATCTTATTCTTTTAAAGAAGAGGGGGGGATATTTTGGAATCCTGATATAGAGGGAAATGGAGAAGCAAAATCAGATATTATTGAGATTACCATTTTAAATGATAAAAAGGTGATAGGATATGAATTAGTTCATATGAAATTAAATAATGAAAAAAATATTAGCTATGAGGTAGAAGTTATATTATCAGTAGAATTTCCAAAAGTAAATGGAGAATATCAGCATATAACAAAGAATAAAATAGAAAAGTTGAAAGATAAAGTGATGAAGGAACAGTCAGTAGTAATAGAAAATTAAAAACATTTAATATATGAAGAAATTATTATTAAGGAGATAAAGGTAAAAATCAATTTGTAATAAATTTTTTCTAGATGAATCGATAGAAGTTATAGATTATATAAATCTTATTATTGGACTATAAAATAACTAAGTAAAAAATTTAGAGAGTAGTGTAAAAAAGAAATATTTGGAAGGAAGAGGGTACTATTAAAGATGATTTTGTAGTACCTTTTTTTAATTGCATTGTATAAAATGCATAAAAAATAAAAAATGTAATAGAATAAAATAGACAGAAAGTCAGAAAAAAGAGTTGCGCATATTTGGGCAAAAGTTGCTCAAATTTATATTATATTTTGAAACATTTACACAGAAATCTTTTATAGAATTATATTACTATGCATATTGCACAAATAATAAAATAGATATATAATAAAACCATCATAATTGTTAGATTGATGCTATAAAATATTGTTTTAAAAGTAGTTATAAATAACAATATGAATAGTCAAAAGTGAGGAGGAGAAATTGTGAAAAAGAATAAGAAGGCAACATTTGGGAAAAAGTTGCGCAAAAATCGAGTTTTTTTGCTAATGCTATTGCCAGCAGTATTGTACACATTAGTATTTAGCTACTATCCAATGACAGGTATTGTCTTGGCGTTTAAGAAATATAGTTATACGGGTGGAATTTGGGGAAGTCCTTGGAATGGATTCGATAACTTTAAATTCTTTTTCCAGTCAGGTCAGGCAGGATTAGTAACAAAGAATACAGTATTATATAATATTATGTTTATTTTAGTTGGAACATTCTTTCAAATTGCAGTAGCAATATTGTTAACAGAAATTAGAAATAAAACATTTAGAAAGACAGCTCAATCATTAATGTTTCTTCCATATTTTATTTCTTGGGTTATTGTAGGAGTAATTGCATTTAACGTATTAAGTGCAGATTATGGATTTTTAAATCGTGTTATTGAAGCATTTGGAGGAAAGCCAATTTCCTTTTATACCACTCCAAAAGTTTGGCCATTTATCTTATTATTCTTTAATATTTGGAAAGGTATTGGATATGGATCTGTTATGTATTTAGCAGCGATTATGGGAATTGATACTTCTATTTATGAAGCAGCTGCTATTGATGGTGCCAATGTATTCCAAAGAATTTTTAAGATTACAGTACCTCTTATTATGCCAACTACGATTATTTTATTACTACTTTCTGTAGGTGGAATTTTCAAAGGAAACTTTGATATGTTCTATAACTTAGTTGGAAGCAATGGTTTACTATATAATTATACTGATGTAATCGATACATTAACATTCCGTGCTTTAATTAGTAGCAAAGACTTTGGTATGGCAGCTGCTATGGGATTGTATCAATCAGTATTATGTTTTATTACTGTTATATTAGTAAATAAATTAGTAGGAAAGTACGACAAAGACTACACATTATTTTAGGAGGGAATTATGGAAGTAAAAAGCAATAAAATAAAAGCAGGAAAAGATAGAATTGCATTAACGATTATTTCATATTCTTTTTGTGGGCTTGTAGCTTTGGTATGTCTTGTGCCATTTATTATGGTTTTGTCAGGTTCATTTTCTTCAGAATCTGCAATTGCAAACAATGGATTTAGTTTATTGCCTCAAGATTTCAGTTTAGAAGCTTATAAAACAATTTTTAAAGAACCAATTGTTGTAATTCGAGCATATGCTACTACCATTGGTTTAACATTAGCAGGTACGGTGCTAGGGTTATTACTGCAAACAATGACTGCTTATGTATTGTCTAGAAAAGATTTTGATTGGAGAAATAAGTTTTCCTTTTTCTTCTACTTTACTACCTTATTTAGTGGTGGATTAGTACCTTATTATTTATTGATTACAAAAACACTTGGTTGGAAAAATAGCTATCTAGCATTATTATTCCCATTATTATTTAGTGTATATAATTTATTAATTATGAAAAGTTACATTATGAATTTGCCAGATTCATTAATTGAAGCGGCAAAAATTGATGGTTGTGGTGAAGTAAGAATTTTATTTCAAATTGTTATGCCACTTATCAAGCCAGCACTGGCAACTGTTGGGTTATTTATAGCACTTGCATATTGGAACGACTGGTACAATGCAATGCTTTATGTAGATAAGGAAGAGATGTATCCATTACAGTATTTCTTATATCAGCAAGTAAATAACATTGAAACTTATAAAAAGATGATTGCCAATAATGCAGTAAGTAGTGCAGTGGTAAATGCAATGTCATTGCCAACACAAACCCTTAAAATGGCATTAACTATTGTTGTTACAGGTCCTATTGTTCTTGCATATCCATTTGTGCAACGTTATTTTGTTCAAGGGATTACCATTGGAGCTGTAAAGGGTTAATAATCATTACATTCGCATCGGTAAATCAGAGTAATAGATAGATAACCATAGATATATCATAGATGAATCATAGATGAATCGTTATAGACAAATTTAAAATTAATAAAAATCAAAACAAAGCGTAACATGGAATATAGGCTTGCAACAAACATACACTAAAAAATACATAGTGAGAAACTACATAGTAATAGAACAATATGAAATTGCAAGTTATATTATAAAACTTATGTGGGAGGAATTTAAAATGAGAAAAAATTTAAGAAGAGCATTAGCCATTGGTTTAGTAAGCACAATGACAATGGGAACAGTAGTAGGGTGTTCTAGTAACAAGGGAGATGATAATGGTGGAACACAAGCAAATGCAGAAAATGTACAAAATAAGAAAGAATACAATGGTATTGACGTATCTGAGCATGTAGATCTTACAATGTACTTATTAGGTGAAAAGACACCAGATTTTGATGAAGTATATGGAGAAATTAACAAGATTTTAGAAGAAAAGTTAAATGCAACAGTAAATGTAGAGTTTCTTTCTTGGGGAGAACATGATACAAAATATTCTTTATTGTTCTCATCTGAAGAAAAATTTGACTTAATCTTTACAGCATCTAACTGGGCACATTATGAAGAAACAGTATCTCTTGGTGGTTTCCAAGAACTAACAGAAGATTTTATTAAACAATACGCACCAGGAATTTGGGATGCAGTACCAGAAGTTGCTTGGAGTCAGGCAAAAATTGATGGTAAGGTATATATGGTACCAAATTATCAAACAGAGTTTGACCAAGACATTTTAGCTGTTCGTGGTGATTTACTAGAAAAATATAATATGGATGGAATTTCTTCTTGGGAAGAATTAAAGGAATTCTACTATAAAGTAGCAGAAAATGAAGATGGTATTTATGCAAGTAACGAAGGTCCATGGTATCGTTATTTCCAATCTCAAGGATATAGTGTTACAGGTGGTACACCAAGAGGTGGAGAATTATTCTTATATAACACACAAGATCCAGATGATTTAGAGTTCCAATATATTTTAGATTGGGATGGATTTACAGAATACTGTAAAGAAGCAAAGAAGATGGCAGATGCAGGTTGTTGGTCTCCTGACGTATTAAATTCTACTGATGAACGTCAAGTTCCATTCTTAAATGGAAAGTCAGCTACAATGACATGGAACATTGGTTCTTGTAGAACATATGCGAAAGAAGCAAATGCTGCAAATCCAGATTGGAAGGCAACATTAGTAGACCCAATTGAAGAAAATACAAAGAAAGTAAAACCATACACAGGTAATGGAGTTGCTATTAACGTTAATAGTGAAAACAAAGAAAGAGCCATGATGGTATTAAATGAATTTTATTCAAACCCAGATGTATATGACTTATCTATGTTAGGTATTGAAGGAAAGCATTGGGAAGCAGTTGGTGAAGACCAATACAAAGAGTTAGATGAAAGTGGATTTGGTGTAGATCAAAACTGTAACTGGGGATGGAAAAACGATAATATTAATCGTAAAGAAGTAATTGAAAATCCTACAACTGTTGATGAAGAATATGAAGCAATGGATAAACTTTGGAGAGAAAATATCAAAGAAGAACATCCATATGATGGCTTTAACTTTGATGCAACTAAGGTAACTACACAAGTGGCAGCAGTAGAAGCAGCAGTTGGAACTTACTATAATCCATTAATCAATGGACTTGTAGATGATGTTGATTCTTCTATTGAACAATTAAAGAAAGCATTAGAAAATGCAGGAATTAACCAAATTCTTGATGAATTAAATAGACAGGCTGAAGAATACATTGCACAACGATAATTAAGTAATGGGGTTGCCGTATATGAAAGTATATGGTAACCCATTTTTCCTATATGGACGTATATAGATGCTTGTAGTTGAAATGAGGTATATTATGACATTAGAAGAAATAGCAAAGGAACTTGGAGTTTCCAAAAGTACTGTTTCAAGAGCATTGTCTGGAAAGGGACGAATTGGTGAAGAAACAAGAAATAAAATTTATTCCTATGCAAAGGAATGTGGATACGCAACGAAAAAAGAAATAAGATTAAATTTGTCAAAAACAAAAAATATTGGTGTGATTATTCCCTCTGATGCATATGAGGTAACCATGCCATTTTTTCAGGAATGTTTACTTGGAATTTGCGAATGTACATCAAAACAAGACTACAATGTAGTAATAGGAACTCATCAAGGATATGACATTTCAGGGATAAAACAATTAGTAGAAAATAAAAAAGTAGATGGCATTATTTTAATGAGAAATTTGGAAGATGATATTGCAGTCAAATATTTAATTGAAAAAAATATTCCAGTATCTATTGTTGGAACTTGTGGAGAAACAAATGTGATACAAGTAGATAGTGATAATCGAGTAGCAACAGAATCTCTTGTTCAAATGTTAGTTGCAAGAGGATATGAAAGATTTGCATTACTTCTTGGAGATTTTTCCTATCGAGTAAACAGAGAGCGATACGAAGGATATCGAGAAGGTATTATGAAATCAGGACTTTCCAATGAGAATCAAGCAGTGTATAAAAATGTTATCGATCAGCAAGATATGGATGATGTTATCTATTCCATTATGATGAAAAAAATACAACATATTATTTGTGGAGATGATGTTATTTGCACAAAAATAGTTTCAAAATTACAATCAGAGGGTTATAAGATCCCAGAACAAATTGCAGTTGCTTCCCTTTATAATAGTACAAATTTAGAGTGTTTTTCTCCACCAATTACAACTGTAAATGTGTCAGCAAAATTATTAGGGAATATGGCAGCAAAGCAATTAATTCAATGTTTACAGGGAAAAGAATATAATAGGAAAACAAATGTTGATTATGAAATTTTATTTCGAAAATCCACAGGTCGAGTAAGCTAAGGAGGGTATATGCTAGATTTTTATAAGGGCATGGATGTATCATTTATTCCAGAACTTTTAGAAGAAGGAATGAAATGTTATGATTTTGATGGAACAACAATAGAACCATTAGATTTGGCAAAGAAATATGGAGTGAATGCAATTCGACTTCGAATTTGGCATACACCATCTAATGTAGAAGAATCCAAAGGATATTGTAGCCTAGAGCATACAATTAAAATGGCAAAAGAAATTTATGCTAGAGATTTAGATTTTATGCTAGATTTTCATTATTCTGATTATTGGGCAGATCCAGGAAAACAAAGAAAGCCAAAAGCATGGGAGGAATTATCTTTTGAACAATTAGTAGATGCAGTTTATGAATATACAAAAGATACACTTTTGACTTTAAAAAAAGAAAAAGTATTGCCACAAATTGTACAAATTGGAAATGAAATCAGAAGTGGTTTACTATTCCCAGATGGAGAAGCACCAAAGTATAAGCAAATGGTTCAGCTTATCAATGCTGGAATTAAAGGTGCAAGAGAGGTTGCCACGAAAGAAGAGATGCAAATTATGATACATCTAGACCAAGGTGGTCGTTATGTATATTTAAAGGATTGGTTTGATCATACAATTGAAGAAGGATTAGAGGAATTTGACTTAATTGGAATTTCCTATTATCCATTCTGGCATGGAACTTTTATGGATTTAAAATATACCATGGAGCAACTCATTGAACGATATAAAAAGCCAATTATGGTAGTAGAGTGCGCTCATGCATGGAGAAAAAGTATTCATGGATTTATTGATGAAGAACAAGAGAAAATTGCAGGATTTCCTGCTACCCCTCAGGGACAAAGACAAGTAATAGATTTGGTAATGAACATTGTAGCATCATTGCCAAATAACATGGGACTTGGTGTTTATTATTGGGAACCACTTTGTATTCCAAAAGAAGGAGAAGGTGGTTGGTCAGAAAATATGGGGATTTTAGATGAAAAGGGAAATGTATTAGAAACCATACATTCTTTTGAATTTACAAGAGATAAATTAAAAGTAAGAACACCTGCAAAAGTATATGATTTAAAGCCACAAACATTCCTTGTAGGAACAGAAGGAAAACTTCCACAAGTAGCAAGCGTTCTTTATTTTGATGGTACAGTGAAAGAACACAAAATTGTGTGGAATGAGGATACAACGTGGAGAACTGTATTAGGAGAACATACGATTTGTGGAAAAGTAGAAGAAATATTAGTACCAATTACACAAAAAGTAACCATCGTAAAAGAGTTTGTTCAAGTAGAGAATTTAGTAGAAGATGAAAATTGGGATTGTGGCTTTGTCCATTGGCAAGTAGAAAAAAGCAGTGAACAAGTAGTAGTTTCTATTTGTCCAGAAGAAGTAGATCCATTTCCAGCTCCACCAGTAAATTATGTATTGGTAGAGTCACCATCAAACTTTACTTTTTCACTCATACAAAAAGTGAATGTGGAACAAAAAGGAAACTACTGTCTAAGTGTAGAGTATGAAGGAACAGATACTACTGATGTAAACGTAGCTTTGGTTGCAAAGCAAACTGGTGCAAATGAAGATGGTCAAGTATGGAAAAAAGTCATTCATCCAACAGAGCATGGATGGAGTCTTCACCAAATGAAAGATATTCCATGTGAAGTAGGAGCCATGGAAATAGGAATTGAAATTCAATCTCCACCAATTTATGGAAAGATAAGAAGACTACAATTTGTATTACAAGATAAAAAGTAGGAAACGAGAAAAAGAAAGCTATAAAAAGGTGGAAAACCAATAAAAGAAGCCTATAAAGCTAGGAAGAAGAATAAAGGTAATTGATAAAAGTATTAATATCAAGGAAAACATTAAAATAAAAGAAGAAAAATAGAAGAATAAGAAAAGGCAGAGGGTTGAACTATGAGTACATATAATACATTTTTACATGGAGGAGATTACAACCCAGAACAATGGTTACATTCTCCTGAAATCTTAGAAAAAGACATTGAATATATGAAGATGGCAAATATTAATGAAGTGACTTTGGGAGTATTTGCTTGGTCTGTATTAGAGCCAGAAGATGAAGTATATAATTTTGATTGGATGGAACAAATTATTAACCGACTCCATGAAAATAACATTAAAGTTATGTTAGCTACTCCATCAGCAGCTAGACCAAAATGGTTAGCAGATAAATATGAGGAAGTACTTCGTGTAGAGTCCAATCGTCAAAGAAATTTATTTGGAGGAAGACACAATCATTGTTACACTTCTCCACAATATAGACGTAAAGTAAGAGATATTAATGTAAGATTAAGTAAAAAGTTTGGAAATCATCCAGCAGTGATTGCATGGCATATTTCTAATGAGTTAAGTGGAGAGTGTCATTGTCCACTTTGTCAAGAAGCCTTTAGAAATTGGTTAAAGGATAAGTATAAAACCATTGATGCGTTAAATGAAGCGTGGGCAACTACATTTTGGAGTCATGTATATAACGATTTTTCTCAAGTAGAAAGTCCATCTACCATTGGAGAAAGTGGGTTACATGGGTTAAATCTTGATTGGAAACGATTTGTTACCGACCAAACAGTCGACTTTGTAAAAGCAGAAAAAGAAGCAATTTTAGAAGGTGGTTCTAATCTTCCAATGATTATTAACATGATGTATGATTATGGTGGATTAAATTATTTTAAATTTAAAGATGTTGTGGATATTGCATCTTGGGATAGTTATCCAAGATGGCATAAAGAAGATGTAGCAGAAATTGCTGTGGATACTGCAATGCAACACGATTTCATCCGTAGTTTATTTAAAAAGCCATTTTTACTTATGGAATCTTGCCCATCTGCAACTAACTGGCAAAGTGTAAGTAAGTTAAAGCGTCCAGGACTGTTACTTGCTTCTTCTCTACAAGCAGTAGCACATGGTTCAGATAGTGTACAGTATTTCCAAATTCGTCAAAGCAGAGGTTCTAGTGAAAAATTCCATGGAGCAGTCATTGACCATTATGGAAAACCAGATACAAGAGTATTTAAAGAAGTAACAGAAATTGGTAGTAGCTTACAACAAATAGAAGAAATTTGTGGTAGCAACACCGTATCTAAAGTTGCAATCATTTTTGACTTAGAAAGCCGTTGGGCAATGGAGGACGCACAAGGTCCTAGAAATAAGGGATTATATTATAGAGAAACTGTAATGAAAATTTACAAAGGTCTTCGAAAATTAGGACTAAATGTTGATGTAATTAATTCAGAGCAAAGTATAAATGAATATGATATTGTATATGTACCAATGCTTTACATGTTTCGAGATGGATTTGAACAAAAGGCAAGAAGCTATGTAGAGCAAGGTGGAAATTTAGTACTTAGCTACTGGTCAGGTATTGTAAATGAAACAGATTTATGTTACTTAGGTGGAACTCCATATGGTTTAATGGATGTATTTGGGTTAAGAAGTACAGAAATTGACGGTCTTGATGATGGAGAATACAATCATGGTGTAAGCACAGAAAATACTATTTGGAATCCAAGTAAAATATATACCTGTGAACATTTATGTGATTTAGTACACATTACAACTGCTACACCAATCTTAGTATATAATGAAGATTTTTATAAAGGATATCCTGTCCTTACTGCTAATTCATTTGGAAAGGGAAATGCATACTATATCTGTGCTGATTTTGAGCAAGAATTTTATGATGATTTCTGCGAGTATTTAGTAAAGAAACACAATGTGCCAGTAGAATTTTCTAATATTCCAAAAGGAATTCAAGTAAATACAAGAGAAACAGAAGATGATGTGTATGTATTTATCCAAAACTTTAACAAAGAGGCAGTAGAAATGAATCTTCCATTGGACAATTATAGTGTTTTATATGGAGAAAAAAATCAACGCATTGGAAGTTTAGAAACTATTGTTTTAAAAAGAAAGAAATAGAGTATGTGAATAAAAATAGGAAGTGTAAAATGTTATTACTCTTCCTATTTTTTATGCTATAATAAATAAAAATAAAAATAAAAAAAGATATATGTAAAAGAGGAGATGGATGAGTAAAATGAAGTTAGCTTTGGTAGAAGATGAAGAGGTTCAAATCAAATATTTATGGTCATTAATCAATGAAATTTCAAAAGAAATCAAAGAGCCTATTTCACTTACTACATTTACAAGTAGTAAATCCTTTTTATTTTCCTATGAAGATGCTAATTATGATGGTGTGCTACTAGATATAAAAATGGAGGGAATGGATGGATTTTCTCTTGCCAAACAGATTAGAAGTACAAATAATCAGGTACTACTAGCATTTTTAACAGGAGAGGCAGAGTATGTATATGAAGGGTATGAAGTAAATGCTTGTGGTTATCTTTTAAAGCCAGTGAAAAAAGAGGCATTAACAAAACTTCTTATGCGTATGAAGGAACAATTACATACGTCACAAAGAAAGCTAACCATAAAGACAAAAGATGGAGTGCAGACAATTTTAGAAGATGATATTATATACTTAGAAAGTCAAAACCACAATATCAAACTAGAAACACAGAGGGAGGTATTGATTTTTAGTGGGAAAATATCTGACTATGAACATAAGCTAGATACCAATTCCTTTTTTCAGCCACATAGAAGCTATTTTATACATATAGGGCATGTGAAAAGAGTAACTAAAAAGGAATGTGTTATGACAAATGATGTGGTAATACCTATTGCTAGAGGAAAGTATGAAACACTTATGAAACAGTACTTGGCATATCATAGAGCTATGGAATAGAACAAAAATTTGGTTTTAAGAGGACAGATTATAATGATAACATATGTTTTATTAGCAATGTTTAGTTTGTATTTCTTTTATATAAATACAGATTTGAAAATAAATAAAAAAATTAAGTGGAGCTATTATGGCTTATATATAGGTGGGTTCCTTTCATATTTGCTATTAAATACTTGGGGGTTATCTGTATATTGGAAATTAATACCGTTACTATTTCAGGTAGTTGTTTTATTGGTAGTAGTATTTGCCTATAATAAAAATCCAATGAAAGAGCAATATCTTTGGATAGTTACTGTCTTTATTGGATATGTAATTAGTATGTGTACTCCAACTAATATAGTAGTTGTTACTTATATGAATGTATGTTTGTTAAGCACGTTACATCATAAGCAAAGGCTAAAAAAGGAAACATGGTGTGTGATACTTCTTCTGTGTGGAATCCAATACTTTTTTGTAGATTCATATTATGTCATATTTTTAAGTGGAATGTTATGTTTTGGTATGATTTTTTATATGAATGATATGCAAAATAATGTAGAAAAAAGTATTGAGGCAATTCAAAAGCATTTAATTGTAAGTCAATATGGGGAAGTAAAAGAAATGTATATGGATATGCGAGGTTGGCGACATGACTATCACAATCATATACAGATAATGAAAGCTTACGTTCAAATGGGACAATTAGAACAATTAAAAGACTATTTTGACTCTCTAGAACAGAATTTAGAGGAAGTGAATCAGCTAGTAAAGACTGACAATTTAATGGTAGATGCAATATTAAATGGAAAGGTTTCGCTTATGAAAAAGCATAAGATAGCAGTAGATATAACAGCAAAACTACCAGAACATCTTTGGATTTCTGATGTAGATTTATGTGTCATTATTGGAAATTTGCTAGATAATGCCATAGAGTCTTGTTTAAAAATTGAGGAGAAAAAACGTTATATCCGAATTTATATTGCAGTAAAAAAAGAACAGTTTTACTTATCCATACAAAATAGTGCCAAAGAGGAGTTATCTAAGGAAGAAAGACAATATATTACTAACAAACGTGGGGAACATGGATTTGGTAGGAAGCGAGTAAAAGCCTTAGTAGATAAGTATGGTGGATATTTAAATATGCAAAATGAATCTGGCATTTTTGCAAGTGAAGTAAGTATCCCTATGGACAATTGACGTAAAAAAGATTGCAATTGACGCAATCTTTTCTTTTTTTAAAAATTATTTTCTATAATAATGGTGTAGTTAATTGTGATAAGACTTAATAGAGAAAGAGGGGATGAAATGAAACATAGTTTAAATACAATTATCTTTGTATGGAAGCGTTTTTTAAAAGTATTAGGATATAAGTATAATGTAATTATAGCAATATATTGGATATTCTGTGGTTTGTCAGCTTATTTTACATTATTTGTGCCATCAAAAGCAATAAAAGTATTACAGCAAAGAACTAATATAGACAACCAATTTATTTCACTAGTGATATGGAGCTTTGTGTTGGTTATTTCTGTAACTGTAAGAAGCAGATTATATAATCATATGAGAATATATACATTTTATTTTCGAGTTATGGAAGGCAATAATTTGTTAAAAAAAATTGTAGAATTACCTTATACCTATGTATCTAGTAAAAAAGGAAAAGAAGACTTTGGAAATTCAAGGGCTGCGGTGTTACAGGGAAATGAGATTGGAATTGAGAATTTGATTTTAATGGTTTTATCCCTAGGAGAAAATATTATTAGTATTATGATTTATAGTATTCTTTCTATATCCTTACATCCAGCAATATTTTTAATCCTATTTATTACTAATGGAATACGTATGATAAAGGATATTCAAAATAGTAAGTGGCAAAAGTTATCCTTAAATCAATTAGAAAAGACTCACTATGAAGTTTTTTATATCAATAGTATTTGTCTTGATAATAAAATAGGAAAAGATGGAAGATTGTATTCTATGAAAGATTGGATTAATGGACAGTTTTCTTTTCTAAATAATAAGTTAAATAGCTATGATAAAGACTTACAGAAAAAAATAGCTTGGGCAGAGTATATAGGCTCTTTTGGAAATTTAATAAAAAATATTATTTGTTATGGATATTTAGTATATAGAGTATCAAATGGAATGGAGATTTCTCAGTTTGTATTATATTTGGGGGTTATTAATGGAGTAAGTAGTTACACACAACGTATTTTTTATAACATTCAAGAAGTAATAAAAAATGTACCAATTTGTGCCAAGTATCAGGAATATTTAAAGAACCCTTTGTTAGTAGATATAAAAGGAACAATAGAAATACCAAAGGAAGTAGAATATATTTATGAATTTCAAAATGTTTCTTTCGGTTATGAAAAGGAAAAAAATGTTATTTCTCATTTGAATCTTACCATAAAATCAGGAGAAAAAATTGCGCTTGTAGGAGAAAATGGAGCAGGAAAAACAACCTTGGTTAATCTTTTAATTGGATTAATACAGCCAACAGAAGGGAAAATACTACTAAACGGTAAGGATATTAGTAAAATGACACCAACAGAGCTTTATAAAATAACAAAGGTGGTATCTCAAGGGGTAAGTGTACTACCTGCTACAATAAAGGAAAATATTATTTGTGGAGATGAGATAGATGAAAAACGATTACATCAAGCAATTAAAGATGCTGGACTAGATGAATTTGTTAGTAATCTGCCAAGAAAAGAAGATACAATGTTAACAAAGCTCTTTGATAAAGACGGAATTGAACTATCAGGAGGGCAGTATCAACGATTAATGCTTGCAAGAGCTTTATATAAAGATGCAAATGTATTGATTTTAGACGAACCAACAGCAGCCTTAGATCCTATCGCAGAGGCTTCTTTATATGAAAAGTATAATTTATTTACAAAAGGAAAAACATCAATTTTTATTTCACACCGTTTAAGCTCTACAAGATTTTGTGATAGAATATTATTTATGAAAGATGGAGAGATCATAGAGGATGGAAATCATAAAGAATTGATGAATCAGGGTGGAGAATATAAGAAAATGTTTGATACTCAAGCTTATTATTATAAAAAGGAGGAACAGAGAGCATGAAGCAATTAAAGGTACATAAAAAAGCAATACAGTTAATTTTAAGATTTCATCACTTAGATCAATCTTTAGTTCCCCTTATGTTATTACATTCTCTAATAAAAGGAGTATTGCCATTATTACCCATTTTTTTTACTGGTTCTATTTTAAATAATTTAATTGGTGGAGATATAAACAATGCAATAATATCAATCGGGTGGCTTATTGGCTTAGAGGTTGTATTACAAATTGGAGAAAGTATTGTAAGAAATCAATTTATTGTTCATAGTAAAGCAGTTGGTAGAGAAGTAGAGCGTATTTTATATACCTATCCGCTAGGATTAGATTATGAGAGTATGGAAGATAGTAGTGTTATGGAGGAGTTTACAACAGCTTTGATGTCTTTTCGATATCGATCTAATTACAGTAAGCTAGTACAAGACTATGGTGTATTATTATCTAATATTGTATCTTTTGTTATATTAATTATACTAATTATTCAATTATGCTTACAAACTCCTAAGGTATCTAGTGGTATATTATCTATATTGGCGACTCCCGTTGTATTTATTTGCTTACTGCTTGGTAGCTTTAGTATATTTTTAGTTGCACTCCAAGTAGTATTATCTTACTCAAATCGTGAGTTTGAGAAAAATTTTACGTTACAAGTGGAGTCAGAAGAACAGCTAATGTCTTGTTTAAAAATGTGTTTAGATAATGATTTGATTAAGAATAACCATATTTTCCATAGTTACTCAATTATTAGAAAACTGTTTGATCATACTTTTAAAAAGACCTGTGCTAATTATAAAAAAATTATCTCCTTAGAAATGATAGGAACGAATGCGAGAGAGCTAGGAAATGGATTTATAAGTATTGTTGCATATATACTTGTTGGAATTAAAGTGCTTGCAAAGGCAATTACAGTTGGTGAATTTATTCAATACATACAAGGAATTATTCAATTAAATATTATGTTATCACTAATCTTATCCAAACAAAATGAAATAAGTGAATGTGTTGTATATTTTGATAAAATTTTAAACTTTCTTAACCGAAAAAACAAATTCGAAACAGGAACAATTCCTATTGAAAAAAGAGATGATTATAAATATGAATTGGCATTTGAACATGTCTCCTTTAAATATCCAAATTCCAATGAGTATATACTAAAAGATGTTACTTTTAAACTAAATTTACATAATAAAAGTGCATTGGTAGGTGCAAATGGTTCAGGGAAAACTACTCTTATTAAATTACTTTGCCGTTTGTACGAGCCAACAGAAGGAGTAATTACATTAAATGGAGTTGACATAAAAAAATATAATTATACTGAGTATCTAAGTTTGTTTTCTGTTGTATTTCAGGATTTTGTTATGCTTGATTTGCCAATAGAAGAAAATATTGCATGTAAAAAGGAGTTTGATAAGGAAAAGGTAAAGAAGTGTTTACATCGTGCAGGATTAAGTAATATTGAGCATAGATTTGATGAAGTAGAGGAAGAAAAAGAAGGCAGTAAATTTAGTGGAGGGCAAAAACAAAAAATGGCAATTGCAAGGGCATTGTATAAAGATGCACCAATTGTTATTTTAGATGAGCCAACAGCAGCATTAGACCCTATGAGTGAATTTGATATTTATGAGCGACTAAATGATTTGATAGGAGAAAAAACTTGTCTTTATATTTCCCATCGTATGAGTAGTTGTAGATTTTGTGATGATATTATTGTGTTAGATAAAGGGGAAATTGTAGAACGAGGAAACCATAATAAGTTACTTTCAAACAATAGTTATTACAAGAAAATGTGGGAAGCGCAAGCAAAGTATTATGCATAAGGTTTTTGGGGAAAGAAACTAGAAAAAATAAATTAAGAAAAGAGATAAAAAAGTATTGCATTATCTTTATTAAGGGGTATAATAACCATTGATAAGAGAGCAATACTTTTTACTTTTTTGTAAAAAGGAAGATTTTCTTGTAAAAAGAGAATAGACAACGAGGTATAAAGAAACATGGGCACAAAGGTAAAAGAAACTGTCATTGAATATAGTATATTGACAGTAGCAACAATTATTTTAGTAATAGGAGTGTATGTTTTTAAGTTTCCAAACAACTTCTCCTTTGGTGGAGTTACAGGGTTTGCCGTTATTTTAAGTAAAGTGTTACATTTATCGGCAAGTGATTATACATTCATTTTAAACATTGCATTATTAATTGTTGGTTTTATATTTTTAGGTCGTAGCTTTGGTGTAAAAACCGTTTATGTCAGTTTATTAACATCATTTGGTTTATCGTTTATGGAGAGAGCATTCCCAATGAGTGCACCCCTTACCAATGAACCAGTATTAGAACTAATGTTTGCAATTTTTTTGCCAGCATTAAGTGCAGCTATCTTTTTTAATGTAGGTGCATCAGGTGGTGGAACAGATATTATTGCTATGATATTAAAAAAATACAGTACCTTTAACATTGGAACTGCATTATTTTTAGTTGATTTCTTTATTACTGTGGCAGCATTTGTTGTATTTGACCCACAAACTGGTTTGTTTTCCTTTTGTGGTTTGTTGGCAAAGTCATTGGTGATTGACGGAGTGATTGAAAGTATTAATTTATGTAAATACTTTACCGTTGTTTGTGATGACCCAGAGCCAATTTGTGAGTTTATTTTTAAAGAGTTAAACCGAAGTGCAACAGTGTATCATGCAGAGGGTGCATTTACCCACAAAGAAAAGACAGTAATTTTAACAGTAATGAAACGAAGTCAAGCAGTGCAACTTAGAAACTTTATAAGAAAGACACAACCAAGTGCCTTTATGTTAATTACTAATAGTAGTGAAATTATTGGAAAAGGATTTCGAGGATTTAATTAGGAGGATAAGGATATGAGAGCAATTATACCTCCTAGGATGAAAGCAGGAGATGAGATACGCATTGTTGCGCCATCTCTTGCTTTTTCATTCCTAGAGGAAGAAGTAATACAAACAGCAAAAAAAACATTAGAGAATATGGGATTTGTAGTATCATTTTCTAAATTATGTAAGGAAACAGATAGAAGCAAAACAGATTCAGCATATGAAAGAGCAAAAGATTTAGAAGAAGCATTTTTAGATACCAATGTAAAAGGAATTTTAACTGCCTTAGGTGGTTTTGACTGCCACACTATATTAGAACATCTTGACTTTTCTGTGATAAAAAACAATCCAAAAGTGTTGTGTGGTCATTCTGATATTACATCATTACAAAATGCAATTTTCGAACAGACAGGGCTTGTCACCTATTCAGGACCTCATTTTTCTAGCTTTGGAATTAATGGAGTAACTGATATGGAATACACAAAGGAAATGTTTGTAAAAGCTGTTGCTACTAATGACTACTGGTTATGGAGAGAAGCAAATAAGTGGGGGCGTTATGAGGTAGAATTAGATAGTAATGGAATGGTTAGTAGTGAGGCATATGACAATGAAGGAGTGGTTGTTGTTCATAGTGGAAATTTGGAAACATCTACTAAGAATGATGGAGATAGTCATTACCAGAAATCACTAGAGAATGAAAGGATAAAAACTTCCAATGGAACTAAGATAGAGGGAACAATTATTGGAGGAAATTTAAGAACTCTCGGAAACCTAATAAATACTTCCTATTTTCCATCACTAGAAAATACCATCTTATTCCTAGAAGACGATAACATAACTGGTGGGGATTTTGTAAGAGAATTTTTTACCAATTTGCAACGTCTTATGAGTATGCCAGAATTTTCAGAAGTAAAAGGAATAGTTATTGGAAGAAGTATAGATCAGTCCCTTAGAAATCATTTACATCTATTAGGAAAGTTTTTTGCAGGCAATCCATTATTTTCCCATATAGTAGTCTTATATGGATTGGATTTTGGACATACATCACCAATGGGAACATTTTCAGTTGGTGGGGATTGTAAGATTAGTATTGTGGATAATAAGGCTCAGATTTGGGTGAGATAGGGAAAAACATAGAAAAATATCCCCACGCATAATAAGGATGCTGGGGATATTACTGATTAAATTTTAAAATTTATTGGATTTTAGATACTTTTTGTATGTGTTTCCCACGTCCGAAAAAGACAACAATGATTAAAAGAACAAGTTCAATAGGAATAAGCACATCAACCATCTTAATAGGATGAATATTAGAATGGTAATACCATAATCCACAAAAGGATAAAGTTAACACCATTATAATAGCGTTATAACATAAAAGATAGTGCTTAGCTTTTGTCATGTCATATCGTTGTTTTTCTTCTAAATTCATAGTGCGAAAACCATACAAAAACTTATTGTTTTTATCCAATAGAAGAAGTAAAGTATTAATAATAAGTCCAATAAAAAGTATAATGTTTGTTTGTAACAAGAAAAGACCTACTTTTTCTTATAAAAAATAAAAGTAATTTAAGTTGATAGTTACAAAATAAATATATTATGCCTGATCTTGATGTCTGTCTAATAAAAAAATAAATTATTAAAATATATATTTATATATATAAATGCCACAAAAATGATCAAAGATTACTATTATTTTGTGGTATAATTATAGTATAAGGTGAAAAGTAGAAAAAGTAAATATTAAACAGAAAAAATATAGAAAGAAAAATAGTATTGATAATAAATAAAGTACAAAAATTATAGACATAAAAAGAATGCCTCCTCAATGAAAGCATTCTTTTTTAATAAGTATATCAATAAAATAGTTTGTAGTTATGGATTTATTTTTTCTGCCAACGTCCAGAAGAACCACAAGGAAGGACAAGTCCATTAGATGATACAGGAAGACCAACTTCATCGGCTTGTACCGTTCCTCCAAATTTGCTTACCACTTCTGTTCCTAACAAATAAGAAAGAACAGAAGGAGCAAATCCTGTTGTATAAGAGTTAATAAGGAAGAATAATGGATCATCAGATAATAAAGATGCACATAACTGTACTAGTGGATGAATGGCATCTTCAATTTTCCATATTTCTCCCTTTGGACCACGACCATAAGATGGAGGATCCATAATAATGGCATCGTATTTATTACCACGGCGGATTTCACGTTCTACAAACTTTTGGCAGTCATCAACAATCCAACGAATTGGTGCAGATTCTAATCCAGAAGATTTTGCATTTTCCTTTGCCCAAGCAACCATTCCTTTGGAAGCATCTACATGAGTAACGCTAGCACCAGCAGCTGCAGCTGCAAGAGTTGCACCACCTGTATAAGCAAATAAGTTTAATACTTTAATTGGACGGTTTGCTTCCTTTATTAACTTAGAAAACCAATCCCAGTTAGCAGCTTGTTCTGGAAATAATCCAGTATGCTTAAAGCTAAAAGGCTTTAAGTTAAAGGTTAAGCTACCATAATTAATTGTCCATTGCTCTGGTAAGTCAAAAAATTCCCATTCACCCCCACCTTTATTGCTTCTGTGATAGTGTCCATTCATTTTTTTCCATCCACGAAGTGTCTTTGGAGTATTCCAAATAACCTGAGGGTCTGGACGAACAAGTAAATACTTGCCCCAACGTTCTAGTTTTTCACCCTTTGAAGTATCTAGTACTTCATAATCTTTCCAATTTTCAGCTAACCACATAATATAAACTCCTTTATTATAAAATACGAAACATATATTGATTTCCATTTAGAAAATAAATAATACTTTCCTATTATATAGAGAAACAATTATGTAGTCAACAAGGGAAAATGGAAGATAGGTCATATTTCCTATGAAAATATTTCCTATGGAAAATAAAAAAGATGTGATGGAAGAATCATATAGGATTGTGTTATAATGAAATAACAAGCTATCCATACAAGTAAAAGTTATAAGGGGATGGATGCAAAGATAGAGCCCAAATAAAAGAAAGGAAGTTTAAATGTGAACATTCGATTATTTGAAGAAAAAGACAAAGAGGCATATATGGAATTAGCCACCCAGATGTATAGCAGTGAGGCATGTATTCATGGTCCAAATAAAGAAGCATTTGAAGGGAATTTTGCAGGTGCTATTGATAAAAAGAATAGTTATTGTATTGGTTTAATGCTAGAAGAGGAAGGAAAGCCAATTGGCTATTGTTTAATCTCTCAGTCATGGGCATCTGAATTTGGAAAGCGAATGAACTTTATTGAAGAAATTTATTTTGTAAAAGAAAGCAGAGGAAAAGGGTACGTGCATCAGGTATTTGATTGGATATTTACCCATTATAATAAGGAAGATTGTGTATTTCGTTTAGAAGTAGCACCAGAGAACAAGGAAGTAATGGAAATTTATAAGAAATATGGATTTGAAGATTTAGAGTATTTGCAAATGGTAAAATTAAAGTAAGTAATAGGGGGCTTATGTCAGCAGTAAAATCAATGGAGGAATTGTTTGAGTACATAAAAACAGTGATAGAAGAAAAAAAGTAAAAAAAACACTTGCAATTACAAGAAAAGTATAGTATAGTAGTTAGTGCTGTGGCATGATAGCTATGAAGCGTGAGGTTGCTACCCCAAGAGGTAGGTGTTCCGTGGAGCGAATGTCAAGTTAGGAAACTGGCGACAAGTCACTGTACAACGTAAATCAATTTAGATGGTTAAGTGTGTAAGCTTATAATAAATCAGTTGCGATACACACGGGTAAGTGTACAGTCACCGCTTGTCGTACTTCGTTAAAAAGTGCGAAAAGGAGGCGACTTTTTTTATGGCAAGTCAAGTAATGAGAATCACATTAAAGGCTTATGATCATCAATTAGTTGATCAATCAGCTGGAAAAATCATCGAGACTGTAAAAAAGACAGGATCTAAGGTAAGTGGACCAGTACCACTACCAACTAAGAAGGAAGTAATCACAATTCTTAGAGCGGTACACAAGTACAAAGATTCTAGAGAACAGTTCGAACAAAGAACTCACAAAAGACTTATCGATATTACAACACCAACACAAAAGACTGTTGATGCATTATCTAGATTAGAAATGCCAGCTGGTGTTCACATCGATATCAAGATGAAAACAAAATAATTTCGTGAGTAATGAATTAAGGTAAAATCCTGAATTGGTTGATATAGAAGCAACAAGCAAATTTGTTCCACTTATATCTACTGTTCTAGGATGATTGGGGCTAGACCCTAATCCGCTGTAGATTAACAGGAGGTAAAAAAGAATGAAGAAAGCAATTTTAGCAACAAAAGTCGGAATGACACAAATTTTCGACGAAAATGGTAATTTAGTACCAGTTACTGTACTTCAAGCAGGACCATGTGTTGTAACTCAAGTTAAGACAGTTGCAAACGATGGTTATAGTGCAGTTCAAGTAGGTTTTACTGACAAGAGAGAAAAGTTAGTAAGTAAGCCAGTAAAGGGTCACTTTGACAAGGCTGGTGTATCTTATAAGAGATATGTAAGAGAATTTAGATTTGAAAATGCAGAAGAATATTCTGTAAAAGATGAAATTAAGGCTGATATCTTCACAGCAGGTGATAAGATTGATGCAACAGCAATTTCAAAAGGAAAAGGTTTCCAAGGTGCTATTAAGAGACATGGACAACACAGAGGACCTATGGCTCATGGTTCTAAGTTCCATCGTCATCAAGGTTCTAACGGTTCTGCAACTACTCCAGGTAGAGTATTCAAAGGTAAAGGAATGCCAGGACATATGGGAAGTAAGAGAATTACAATCCAAAATCTTGAAGTAGTTAGAGTTGACGTAGAAAACAATTTAATCTTAGTTAAGGGTGCTGTACCAGGAGCTAAGAAGAGCTTAGTAACACTAAAAGAAACAGTAAAGGCGTAAGCTTTTATAGGAAAGGAGGAACTTACAGATGGCAAAGGTATCTGTTTACAATATGCAAGGTGCACAAGTTGGTGAAGTAGAACTTAACGATGCTATTTTCGGTGTAGAATTAAACGAACACTTAGTAAAGATGGTAGTTGTTAACCAACTTGCAAATAAGCGTCAAGGAACACAGAAAGCAAAGACACGTTCTGAAGTATCTGGTGGTGGAAGAAAGCCATGGAAACAAAAAGGAACAGGTCATGCAAGACAAGGTTCTACAAGATCTCCACAATGGACAGGCGGTGGCGTAGTATTCGCTCCAACTCCAAGAGATTACTCCTTCAAGTTAAACAAGAAGGAAAGAAGATTAGCTCTTAAGTCTGCTTTAACATCAAGAGTAAATGAAAACAAGTTTATCGTGCTTGATGAATTAAAGTTAGATGAAGTTAAGACAAAGAAGTTCCAAGAAGTTTTAAACAACTTAAAGGTTAACAAGGCATTAGTTGTAATGAATGACAACGATCAAAATGTAGTATTATCTGCAAGAAACATTCCTACAGTTGCAACAGCTTCTGTAAATACAATTAATGTATATGATATCTTAAAGTATGACACAGTAGTTGCTACTAAGGCAGCTGTTGAATCTATTCAGGAGGTGTATGCGTAATGGCAAACGTACAATATTATGACGTAATCCTCAAACCAGTTGTTACTGAAAAGAGTATGGACGCTATGGCTGAAAAGAAATATACATTTCTTGTTCATCCAGAATCAAACAAGTCTATGATTAAAGAAGCTGTTGAAAAAATGTTTCCAGGTACAAAGGTTGCTTCAGTTAACACAATGAACAACGAAGGGAAGAACAAAAGACGTGGAAACGTTTACGGAAAGACAGCTAAGACTAAGAAGGCAATCGTTAAGTTAACTGCTGACAGTGCTGACATTGAAATCTTCCAAGGTCTATAATAAGAGTAGCTACTAATTAAGTAGAAATTCTAAACTATACGCAGAACAAGCGTGACAATAAATGATGTAAAGGAGAGTTAATCATGGGAATTAAAAAATATAACCCATATACACCTTCTAGAAGACATATGACAGGTTGTGATTTCGCTGAAATTACAAAGTCTACACCTGAAAAGTCTTTAGTAACTTCTTTAAAGAAGACAGCAGGACGTAACAATCAAGGTAAGATCACTGTAAGACATCACGGTGGTGGTTCTAGAAGAAAATATAGAATTATTGACTTTAAGAGAAATAAAGACGACATTACTGCAAAAGTTATGTCTATCGAATACGATCCAAACAGAACAGCTAATATTGCATTAGTATGTTATGCAGACGGACAAAAGGCATACATCCTTGCTCCAGAAGGATTAAAGGTTGGAATGACTGTAATGAATGGTGTGAATGCAGAAGCTAGAGTAGGTAACTGTTTACCACTTTCAGCAATTCCAGTAGGTACACAAATTCATAACATTGAATTACATCCAGGCGCTGGTGCTCAATTAGTTCGTTCAGCAGGTGTTGCTGCACAATTAATGGCTAAAGAAGGTAAGTATGCAACATTAAGATTACCATCTGGTGAAATGAGAATGGTTCCAATCAACTGCCGTGCAACAATCGGTGTTGTAGGAAACGGAGAACATTCTTTGATTAATATCGGTAAAGCAGGACGTAAGCGTCACATGGGTATCAGACCAACAGTTCGTGGTTCTGTTATGAACCCTAATGACCATCCACACGGTGGTGGTGAAGGTAGAACAGGTATCGGACGTCCAGGTCCATGTACTCCTTGGGGTAAACCTGCTCTTGGCTTAAAGACAAGAAAGAAGAATAAGAAATCTAACAAGTTAATCATTAGAAGAAGAGATGGTAAGTCTATCAAATAATTTTGATAGCTTCCACTCCAATCGAGCATGAAAGAATGAATATTTAAGGAGGTTAGAACCTATGGCTCGTTCACTTAAAAAAGGACCATTTGCAGACGCATCTTTATTAAAGAAAATTGACGCTATGAACGCTGCAGGACAAAAACAAGTTATTAAAACTTGGTCTCGTCGTTCTACAATTTTCCCACAGATGCTTGGACATACAATCGCAGTTCACGATGGTAGAAAGCACGTTCCAGTATATGTAACCGAAGATATGGTAGGACATAAGCTTGGAGAGTTTGTTGCTACTAGAACTTACAGAGGACACGGAAAAGACGAGAAGAAGTCTAAGTCTCGTTAATTACGTATTATTGAAAGGAGGTTACAGTAATGGCAAAAGGACATAGATCCCAGATTAAGAGAGAAAGAAATGCTAAGAAGGACACAAGACCATCAGCGAAGTTATCTTACGCTAGAGTTTCTGTTCAAAAGGCATGTTTCGTATTAGATGCCATCAGAGGCAAGGATGTTACAACAGCACTTGGTATTGTAACATACAATCCTAGATATGCTTCTACTTTAATAAAGAAATTATTAGAATCAGCAATTGCAAATGCTGAAAATAACAATGGAATGAAAGTTGAAAACCTTTATGTTGAGGAATGTTACGCAAATAAAGGACCAACAATGAAGAGAATCAGACCAAGAGCACAAGGTAGAGCTTACAGAATCGAAAAGAGAATGAGCCATATCACCGTTGTGCTAAATGAAAGATAGGAGGGCATTATGGGACAGAAAGTTAATCCTCATGGTATGAGAGTCGGTGTCATTAAGGACTGGGACTCAAAATGGTTTGCGGAAGCTGATTTTGCAGATAATCTTGTAGAAGATTACAACATCAGAACATTCGTAAAGAAGAAGTTATACAGTGCAGGTGTTTCTAAGATCGAAATTGAAAGAGCATCTGATCGTGTAAAAGTTATTATCCACACAGCTAAGCCAGGTGTTGTTATCGGTAAAGGCGGAGCTGAAATTGAAAAATTAAAAGCAGAAATTTCTAAGTTTACAACAAAGAAATTATTCGTAGATATTAAGGAAATCAAGAGACCAGATAAGGACGCTCAATTAGTAGCTGAAAATATTGCGACTCAATTAGAAAATCGTGTATCTTTCAGACGTGCTATGAAGTCTGTAATGTCTAGAACAATGAAGTCTGGTGCACTTGGTATCAAGACAGCTGTTTCTGGACGTTTAGGTGGAGCTGATATGGCTCGTACAGAGTTCTACAGTGAAGGAACTATTCCACTACAAACATTAAGAGCAGATATTGACTATGGTTTCGCTGAAGCAGATACAACTTACGGTAAATTAGGCGTTAAAGTATGGATCTACAAAGGCGAAGTTCTTCCAACAAAGGCTAATAAGGAAGGGAGCGATAAATAATGTTAATGCCAAAGAGAGTAAAGCGTCGTAAACAATTCCGTGGAACGATGACTGGTAAAGCTACTAGAGGTAACAAGATTGTTCACGGTGAATACGGTATTGTCGCTTTAGAACCAGCATGGATTAGATCAAATCAAATCGAAGCTGCCCGTATCGCTATGACTCGTCATATTAAGCGTGGTGGTAAAGTTTGGATTAAGATTTTCCCAGATAAGCCGGTGACAGCACAGCC
>CAJFOH010000143.1 GCA_904395845.1 uncultured Lachnospiraceae bacterium | reverse complement strand
GGATAAATTAAAAGCCTCCTATCAATTTTCAAAGTGGAAAGAAGCAAAATCACTAGAGAAAGAAACTGAACTAAAAGTATTAAATATCCGCTACTCTATGTCTGCAAATTCATTTCAAAAATACAAATCTACAACAATATGTAAAAATGTAAGTGATACAATTGTTGCAGTAATTAAGGAAAATGAAGATAGTCTAAAAGGAGTATCAGTAGAAACAGAAGAAATTCGTGTATATCCAGATGGCGAATATTTTGCGCATATTTTAGGGTATACAGGAAAAGCCTCCACAGAAGAATTAGAGGAGTTACAAAAAGAGGATGAGTCTTATACCACAGGAGATGTGGTTGGAAAAGCTGGAATTGAGAAAGCCTTAGAACTTTATTTAAAAGGGGAAAAGGGAACAGATACGGCATATCTTGATAGTACAGGATTAATTCTAGAAGTGATTGATCGTGTTGAACCAGAAGTAGGAAATGATGTATACTTAAGTATTGATAAGAACCTTTCTATTTCCATTTACAATATGATTGAGCAGGAATTGGCAGGTATTCTATATAATAAATTAACTATTGATGATTTTACTCCAATAGAGGCGATGCCAGCACAGGATTTTTTAATTCCAATTAAAGATGTGTATTTTCAAATGATTAATAACAACATCTTAGATATGAAGCACTTTGCAAAAGAAGATGCTTCTCAGACAGAAAAAAATATTTCAGCAAAATATTTACAAAAGTTAGGACAAGTAAAAGCTGAATTATTACAAGAATTAGGACGAGTTGATGCAATTCCTCAGAATACATTACCAGAAGAGTTACAAGACTATATAGAATACATTTATTCTTTGTTATCCAATGATAGTTATCAAATTTTACGTACAGATAGTATTGATAAAACAGATGAAACATATAAAAAGTGGAACAATGGAGAAATTAGTTTCCGTGAATTTATGTTTTATGCCATGTCAAAAGAGTGGATTGATGTATCTAGTATGGTGTCCGATGTAAAGTATTCTAGTACAGAACAGCTATATCAAATAATCTTAGAGCGTTTATTTGGGACAGATTCTATAAGTGGGATTTTAGATGCGGATACAGGATTTGCAAAAAGAATTTATTATTATTTAATCCAAGATGAAATTATTACAGGAAATGAAATTTGTTTAGCATTGTATGAACAAAATATTATTGAAAAAGATGCTGTTAAAATTGCCAATTTAGTAAATGGAAACAAACAGGTTGCTTTTGAGCTAGTGAAAGAGTGGATTGCAAACTTGCAACTAACACCGGCTCAAATTGCATTAGATCCTTGTTCTGGTGGTGCAGTAGTTACAGATACCAATACAGGAGAGTTATTGGCAGTTGTATCCTATCCAGGATATGATATTAACCAGCTCTCTGGAACAATTAATGCCGATTATTATAAAAAGCTAACAGAAGATTTGTCTTCTCCATTTTATAATCGAGCAACTCAAACAAGAATTGCACCAGGTTCTACCTTTAAAATGATTTCTACAATCGCTGGTTTAGAAGAAGGGATAGTAACACCAAATACTTGGGTAGAATGTGCAGATCACCCATATCCACATGGAGGACAACGTTGTTGGTTGTACCGTGAAACAGGACATGGACATGGGGCATTAAATGCAGTAGGTGCACTTACAAATTCATGTAACTATTATTTTTATGATATTGGATATCGTTTAAGTTTAGATCAATTCGGAAATTATAACGATGAATTAGGGTTATCGCGTTTAACAAAATATACACAGTTATTTGGATTTGATAGCAAAACAGGAATTGAGATTAACGAGAACGCACCACATATTTCTACAGAATTACCAATTGCCTCTGCCATTGGACAAGGATCAAATAACTTTACAACATTACAACTTTCTCGTTATGTAACTGCTATTGCCAATCGAGGAACCGTTTATAATTTCTCTTTAGTCAATAAAGTAGTAGATTCAGAAGGAAATGTAATACAAGAAAGTCAAACAACAGTAAAGAATACATTAGAATTTCAAGAGTCTACATGGGATTCTGTATTCCAAGGGATGTATGGTGTTACACATGATGTATCTGGTGGGGCATATTCTTTATTTCATAATATGCCAGTGCAAGTAGCAGGAAAAACAGGAACTGCACAAGAAAATTTACTTCGTGCCAGCCACGCACATTTTGTAAGCTTTGCACCATATGAAAACCCAGAGGTGTCTGTTTCCATATCATTACCAAATGCGTATACATCAGGGAATGCAATTCGTGTGGCAAAGGATGTATATGATTATTATTTTGGAACAATAACCTTAGAACAAGTATTAAATAAAGAAATATTAAATACTGCAATATCAAATAATAGCAGTATAAATGTTAGTGACTAATGACGAGGTGAATGTATGAATCAGCAAGTTAGTATTAAGGGAAGTAAATATGGCATTACCATTCGTATGGATGGTAATTGTCCATTTGAACATTTACTTGAAGAGTTGGAAAAAAAATTACATGATGTTTCCAAACTGTTCAAAAATGCAAAAATGGCCATTGCATTTGAAGGACGTGTACTTTCTGAAGAAGAAGAAAATATTTTAATTGAATCTATTACAAGATGTACTGATATAGAAATTGTTTGTGTTATTGATAATGACAAGGGTACAGAAACTTATTTTAAGAAAATGATTGAAAAAGCAGAGGTACAAGATTCGTGGGAGCAAGTTACCAACAAGG
>CAJFOH010000142.1 GCA_904395845.1 uncultured Lachnospiraceae bacterium | reverse complement strand
TATCTTTTTTCATTTGATAATATATTTGAGCAGAAAACGCATTTCCTAACGCATAAGATGGGAAATATCCAAACATACCTCCAGACCAATGGACATCTTGTAAAATTCCGACACTATCACTTTCAGGTACAATTCCTAAATACTCTTCGTATAATTGATTCCATAATTCTGGCAATTTTTCAACTGGATAATCCTCTTGGAAAATTTTCTTTTCAATTTCATATCGTACCATTATGTGCAAGCAATAGGTTAATTCATCTGCTTCTGTTCGTATCTCATCTGGGTGAACACGATTAATTGCTTTTACAAAATCATCCAATGACACATTTCCTAAATTTTCTGGGAATAATTCCACTAATTTGCTGTAAATAGGTACCCAAAAACTACGACTACGCCCTATAATATTTTCAAAAAATCTTGATTGTGATTCATGGGTAGCACAACTTGCGCCTTGCCCTACTGGTGTTAATGCGTATGACTTATCAATCCCTTGTTCATATAATGCATGCCCGCACTCATGAATGCTAGAAAAAATTGCACTTTCTACATTATCTTCAAAATAATGAGTTGTCATTCTTACATCATCAACATGAAGATTTATAGTAAATGGATGTTCACTTTCTCCTAATACACCTCTACTATAATCAAATCCCATATACTCTGTAATCCATTTGTTAAAGATTTTTTGTTTCTCAATATCATATTTGAAAAATAAGAAATCACTTTGAATTTTATTTCCCTTTTCTTTAATTTCTTTTACTAAAGGAACAATGGCACGTTTTAATTCTGCAAAGAATTTATCCAAATCTTCCATATAAAAGTTCTTCTCATATTCATCTAACTTCACATCATAAATTGGCTTTTTATCATTGGCTTTTAAACGAGCAAATTTTTTATTATATTCTATGATTTCTTTTAATACATATTCAAAGGATTGAAAATCATTGTTCGCCCTTGCATCCGCCCAAATTGAACCTGCTTTTGATCGTAACTCTGAATAGGTTGCAAAATCTTCCTGTGGAATTACTTTTAACGATTCTACATCCTCTGCAAAACGACTTACAACTAACTGCTCCATTTTGGTTAATGTCTTATCTTCCTTTAATTGCTCTAACAGTTCTTCTACCTCTTTATTTGTTACTGTATCAAAATATTCGCTAGATAAAATCCCTACAATTTTTGATGTTTTTTCCATACTATTTTTTGGTGTTAATGTTTCATTATCCCAACTAAATAAAGATAATGCTGCTCCGATTGCCTCTGATTTTTCAATGTATTGCTTTAATTGTTCATACTTTTGATTCATGTCCCTTCTCCTATCCTTTTCTAAATATCGTTACCAAAAATATTTGTCTTATTCACTCAGAATATTATTTCACTCCCCATACATTTGCTTTTTTTAATTCCAAATATTCATTATATGCCTTTTCTAGCATTTGCTTTTCATTGGAAAACTTTAGTAGATGATATGCTTCGTGAAATTTATAATATCCCGAGTCCATAAAATACTCTTCGCGTTGTGGTTTG
The DNA here is from genome assembly GCA_904395845.1 of uncultured Lachnospiraceae bacterium. GTDB lineage: Bacteria > Bacillota > Clostridia > Lachnospirales > Lachnospiraceae > Fimimorpha. The sequence continues at coordinate 4,112 of CAJFOH010000142.1, read as the reverse complement.
CTGTAATAACTATCTGCCATCATCAAATACCAATGCACCTCTTTTTCGACAATGTCCTGTGGAATATGAAAAGAATACTCGCTTTTTCCTATATACTTTATAATAGAAGCATCTACGCCAGCTTCTTCTTTTACTTCTCTTAATGCTGTTTCTTTATATTCTTCACCAGTTTCTACAGTTCCTTTTGGTAGTACCCAACCTTCATATTTATTCTTATAATTTTTATATAATACTAGTACCTTACCTCGAAAAATAACCACACCGCCACAACTAGTTGCTTCGACCATTATAACCTCCTGTATTTTGGTGTGTTTAAATTACTTAATACAAGTATAACCCTTTTTTTGTTTTCTTGCAACTAAAATACATATTTCTACAAATTTCAATCATTTCTTTTATATAAATTGCTAACTTCTATTGCAATATCCCTAAAGATAAAAAAATCCCAAGCATTCACTTGAGATTTTTTCATAACATTCATACGAAATCATTACTTTAATTTAATAATAATTATTATTATTTTTTATATTACAATGTTTCAATCATAAACACCATGATTGGTTTATTGACTACTTCTGTATGCTTACCTTACATGCTCATAATAATAATCCACCAACTGTTTCATCATAGGAGCAGCTACCTGTCCTCCTGATGATCCATTTTCTATTAGTATTGTAAAAACAATTTCTGGATCTTCTGCAGGTACAAACCCAGTAAACCAAGCATGCTTATCCTTATTAGAGTTATATTCTGCAGAACCAGTTTTACCTGCCACTACTGCATATTCACTTCCTGCTAACGAGCCACTCCCTTCTGAAACAACTGCTGTCATATATTCTGTTAGCAACTCTGATTCTTCTGGAGTCATTACTGTTTTATAGGCTTTCGGTGTGACTGTTTCCACAACTTCTCCATCTGCATTTATTATTTTTTCAATAAAATATGGCTTCATCATAACACCACCATTTGCAACAGAAGCTGTAATCATAGCATTATGGATTGGTGTTTGCAGTGTCTTTCCTTGACCAATGGCATATTGCATAATATCCCATTCTGAAGTTACTATTTTATCAAATTGACTCTTTTTATACTCAATATCAATTGGCAATTCTTCGTTGTATCCAAATTCTTCCAATAAATCATTAAACTTTTCTGGGTCTATGTCTAGTCCCATGGTTGCAAGTGCTCCATTACAAGAAAGAGCTAACGAACTTTTTACATCTACTGTGCCATGGGCATGACCTTCATGGCAATCCAAACGATACTCTCCAATTTGTAGTGTTCCAGTACAAGTATAACTAAACTCTTTATAAGTATCTGGATGTTCTCTTATATACTCTAAAATCGTTAATATTTTAAATGTAGAACCTGGAGGATATAATCCTTGAGATGCCCGATTTAATAAAGAAGCATTCCCGCTAGTATCAGAAATAATTGACTCCCAATCTTGATTTAAAGTATTTGGATCATAGCTTGGAGTTGATGCCATAGCTAATATTTTTCCCGTATCAGGTTCCATGGCAATAATTGCTCCTTTTTGACTACCTAACAAATTATATGCAAACATTTGCAACCCTAAATCTAAAGTAGTCACAACTGTATCTCCTTGATTTTTCTTATTCCACAATTGGTTGATTAATTTTTCTTTTATACTGACACCCGAATGTAGTAAATACATATTAGAAAACTTCTCTAGCTCGGTAGTCCCTTTTGTAGAATATCCAATAGGATGTGCAAATACACTTCCATAAGGATAGACTCTTGTCTCACTATTATCATCATTCACCTGAGTAGTAGCTAACTTCTCTCCATTTCTAGCAACAATATCCCCTCGTAGTATATCTTTTGACATATTTTTTATGCGTGCATTATAAGGGTTGTTAATAATATTTTTACTATCTACGGAAACAAAGTACACAAAGTATCCAAACATACAAAGAAATAAACCTAAGAACACATACATAATTTGGTATAATTCTTTGTTTTTCTTTCTATATTCTTTGCGTTCTTGCTTTTGAGCTTCCTTCTCTTGCTCTCTTTTCAATTTCTGCTGCTTTTTTTCTTCTTTCAAGTTCCCTTTTTTGTTCCATTTCTTTTCTTTGCTCAATTCTCTCATCCTCATTTTGTCTCATAATATATAATCCTTGCATAATACCAAATAAAATGAATGCACTAAATATTGAACTTCCACCGTAGCTTACAAATGGTAACGTTACACCAGTAGAAGGGATAAACTTTGTTACTCCACCTACTACTAAAAATAATTGGATGCTATATAAACATGCCATTCCAACTCCAATTAAGCGATAAAATTTCACGTTAATACTCATTGAAATTTGCATAAACTTTACAAAACAACAAATACAGATAATAACCATACAAACTGCAACTATACCACCCATTTCTTCTGAAATTGCAGAAAATGTGTAATCCTTTGTGACTACTGGAATTGTCTGTGGCATACCTTTATAAAGTCCACTTCCAAACCAACCTCCAGTTCCAATAGCAAATAGGGATTGTGCAATCTGTAGCCCTTTATTATCAATAATAGACCATGGATCAATCCATGCCTCAACTCTAACCTTTACATGACTAAACAGCAGGTAAGCAACCCAAGCTGCAATAGAGCCTAGCGTAAGTCCACTATATACATATCCTACTTGTCCCGTTGCCACATATAGCATACATAAATATGTTAAGAAATAAATTAACGCTCCACCTAAATCTGTAGAAATTACTAATACTAACACATGAACTGCTGCAATCCCTGTTGCAAAAAAAACACGTTTAAAGTCTTTTCTATTTCTAAGTAGTACTGCAACCATTAATACATAGGATATTTTTACAAACTCGGATGGTTGAAACGAAAAAGGCCCAATTCCTATGGATAAATTAGCACCATACACTTTACTACTACCTAATACCACAATTAATAATAGTAGACCAATAACCCCACAAGTTCCTGCCCATGTTTTAGCAGCTTTTAGTTTTCTTACAAAAATAGGGACAATTAATGTTACTATTGATGCTACACAAACGAAAACAAACTGTCTTAATGCTTTATCTAAACTTAATCTTGCTAATATCACAAATCCAATTGATAATAATAGCATCATATTACTAAGAAGTGGTTTATAACACTTTTTATGCACTTTACTATACATAATCATATATATAATAAAATAGATTACCTGCGCTCCATAAAATATAAGATATTCAATTTCTCTTTTGTATATAACAATTGCAAAATAAGAAGTTGCATGGAATAACAACAATAGCATATTTTGACTACGATAATTCCACTTTAAGTCATCATCTTTTTTTCTCCACAACATTGCTAGAGCATTTATTGTATAAACCATAATGATAGCTATATCAATATATTTGCAAACTTGTATAATAATATTTTCCAATCTTTCACCTACTCTACGCCTCTTTTATAATGTCCTCTTGTAAAATCAGATATTTTATTATCTATATTTTTATCAAATATATACGTATCAACAAACATCTTTAATACTTCTTTTGTTTTAGCCTTATCTTCCATAGTAAAATTCAAACGTACTGTCTCTACTTGTAGGGACTTAATTTCATTTTTTTCTTTTAATAATAACAAAGGCTTACTGTTATAGATTGTATTATAACAGTAACGACAATGATTTTCCACTAAAAAAATATTATTTAGTCGGTCTTTTAATTTTAATGTGGTTTCCTTTCTATCACAACCTTTTGTTGTTTTTTTAATGCACTGTGCAGATACCATCATTGGAAGATGTCCATAAACAATCATTTCCAATCCATATCCTCCCCTTTGTTTCATCTCTTTATAATTTAATTCTACTGGTAACGTAAGCTTTGAGCCACCGATTTCCTTCCAAATAGATTCTGCCTCTTTGTTATATGCATATAGCATATGATCCAAGACAACGTTTTCTACAATTCCTTTTTCCTTTAAAAAGCCAATTTCTTCTAAAGAGCCTACAAGCCATCCGTCAAAATTTGCTTCTTCTATCTTATTCCAATTGGTATTAAAATAAACTTTCCCTTCTCTACGAAATATTTGAGGTAGGGCTAAATATGCTTTTTTTCCTACTCGCTTTATTTGTTCTACT
>CAJFOH010000141.1 GCA_904395845.1 uncultured Lachnospiraceae bacterium | reverse complement strand
TCTACAATACCGTCTAAATCTGCTGGAGTAACTCCATAAAACTCCATATCCTTTTCCTTGATAAAAGAGAATACACACTTACCATGCATAAAACGGATACTTTCTAGCAATGCACGACCTAAAATCTGCTTTTGATGGTAGCTTTTTTCAGAAAATGTTTTTGAGATAATGGATGTAAAATCAATTCCTTTATCAATTAATTTTCCTGCATTTCTCATAGTATCTTTTGTTACATTACTATACTTAAAGACTCCAGTGTCATGTATAATACCTGTATACAAACATTCAGCTACTTCTTTGCTAATCTTTTCTTCTTCTAACGTTGTATATAGTAATTCTGCTGTTGCACTTGCAGTTGGTACTATATAGTTTTCCTTTGCAAATCCTTGATTACTAATATGGTGGTCAATACAAATACTATGCTTTGCAGACTCAAAGTATCCACTTCCCATACCATATCGGTCAATATCTGCACAATCTAATCCGATAAATAAATCATAACTAATTTTTTTTGTTTCTTCTGTTAATACTTCATGGGAGCGATTGAAAAATTGAAAAATAGGTAGTACGTAATCTAAATATACATCAACTTTCACAAGTGGAAAATTATCTTTTATATAGTTATATAATCCTAAACAAGAGGAAGTACAATCGCCATCTGGACGAATATGTCCTACGATGGCAACTGTCATATTTTCTTTTAATATATTATTCCAATTCAGACTCATCTTCTATCACCAAATCCTTTGTTACATCATTGATTAATCGTGTCATATTTACTCCATATTCAATGGATTGATCAGGTACAAATGTGATTTGAGGAGTATTTCTTAAATTAATGCTATGTGCTAACTGTCTTCTAATATAAGAAACTGCACTCTTTAATCCTTGAATAGTATTTTTTTGTGCTTCCTCATCACCTAATACACTAATATAGGCTTTACAATATTTTAAATCTGGAGTTACTTCTACAGATACTACTGTTGTCATTGGATGAATTCTTGGATCTTTAATTTCATTGCGAATAATGTTACTTAATTCTCTTTGAACCTCTCCATTGATTCTTGTATTTTTAATGCTATTTTTTCTCATGGATTACCTCTTTCTATAAGCTTTTATTGCTAATTGGTTGCTATTTCAAAATTGATACATAGATTACTAAAAAACGTAATAAAAAAAGTATGCCATCTCTACAACTATCCTATTCATTAGGAATTACAAGAAATGACATACTCTTTTATAACATATGATTTCTACGTATTCCTACGCATTATCTAGCTACTTCTACCATCTTGTATGCTTCTACTGTATCTTCTTCTTTTAAGTCATTGAATTTTTCAAATACAAGACCACATTCGTAACCTTCTCTTACTTCCTTTACATCATCCTTGAAACGTTTTAAAGAAGCAAGTGCACCTTCAAAAATAAGTTCTCCATCACGTCTAATTCTTACACTACATCCTCTTTGGAATACACCATCTGTAACATAAGAACCAGCAATTGTACCAACGCCAGAAGCCTTAAATGTTTGACGAACTACTGCATGACCAATTACTTGTTCTTCATAAATTGGATCTAATAGTCCTTTCATTGCAGCTTCTACGTCCTGAATTGCTTGGTAGATAACACGATATAATCTTAAATCTACCTTTTCACGATCTGCAATAGATTTTGCCATTGCATCTGGACGAACATTAAAACCAATGATAATTGCATTGGAAGCAGATGCTAACATAACGTCAGATTCGTTAATAGCACCAACACCACCATGAATTACTTTTACAACTACTTCTTCATTGGATAATTTTAATAGTGATTGCTTAACTGCTTCTACAGAGCCTTGCACATCTGCCTTAATAATAATTCCAAGTTCTTTTACATTTCCAGCTTGGATTTGAGAGAATAAGCCATCTAATGTTAACTTAGCCTTTGTATCTTCTAATAATTTTTCTCTTCCTTCTGAAATAAATGTTTCCGCAAAGTTACGAGCTTCTTTTTCATTTACTGTACTTACACAAATTTCTCCTGCGTTTGGAACATCATTTAATCCTAAAATTTCTACTGGAGTAGATGGACCTGCTTCTTTTACTCGTTGTCCCTTATCATCAATCATAGCACGAACTTTACCATAGCAAGAACCTACTGCAATAGAGTCACCTACACGTAATGTACCTTTTTGAACTAAAACAGTTGCCACAGAACCTCTACCTTTATCAAGCTCTGCTTCAATTACAATACCTCTTGCCTTACGATTTGGATTTGCCTTTAATTCCTTTACTTCAGCTACAAGAAGAACCATTTCTAATAATGTATCAATACCTTCCTTTGTATGAGCAGAAATAGGAACAAAAATAGTATCTCCACCCCAATCTTCTGGTACCAATTCATATTCAGATAACTCTTGCTTTACACGATCAATATTAGCACTTGGCTTATCAATTTTATTAATTGCAACAATAATCTCAACTCCTGCTGCCTTTGCGTGATTGATAGCTTCAATTGTTTGAGGCATTACACCATCATCCGCTGCAACTACTAAAATAGCAATATCTGTTGATTTTGCCCCTCTCATTCTCATTGCAGTAAATGCTTCATGTCCTGGAGTATCTAGGAATGTAATTTTTTCTCCATTACATGTTACTACATAAGCACCAATATGCTGTGTAATTCCACCAGCTTCCTTTGCTGTTACACTTGTAGAACGAATGGCATCAAGTAATGATGTTTTTCCATGGTCAACATGCCCCATAACACATACAACTGCTGGTCTTGGTTCTAATGTATCTTCTGGATCTTCTACATCTCTTAATAATTCTTCAATAACGTCAACCTTTACTTCTTTTTCACAAATATAGTTGTAGTCTAATGCAATTTCTTCTGCAGTTTCAAAAGTAATTTCAGAGTTAATGGTAACCATTGTTCCTTGTAAGAATAATTTCTTTACAAGAGCAGATGGCTGTTGTTTCATTTTATCTGCCAACTCTTTGATTGTCATTACTTCTGGAAGAATAATTGTCTTGATTACATCTTCTTCCTCTTGTTTTTCCACTGGTTTTTCTTGCTTTTTAATTGTTCCTTTTAATTTGGAAATATTTTTTGTGTTTTCTGCTTTTTTACCAGTTTTATCTCCGTATTGCTTACTCTTTTCTCTTAGCTCACGTTCCTTTTTATTTAAAGGCTTTCCACCACGCATATTTTCATTTTTACTTAATGTTGGAGCTAATGCTTCAATACCTGACATAGAGTTTTTATTTTGTCTATCATCTCTTCTTTGATTTCCATCTCTTCTTTGATTTCCATCTCGTCTTTGACCTTGTCTATCGTCTTGTCTTTGATTTCCATCTCGTCTTTGACCTTGTCTGTCATCTCTCCTTTGATTTCCATCTCGTCTTTGACCTTGTCTGTCATCTCTCCTTTGATTTCCATCTCGTCTTTGACCTTGTCTGTC
>CAJFOH010000140.1 GCA_904395845.1 uncultured Lachnospiraceae bacterium | reverse complement strand
TTTACAGATGTAGATGATAAAATTATTAAACGAGCAAATGAAGAGGGGATTGAAGCTGGAGAAGTAGCAAGACGTTATATTGAGGAGTGTAAAAAGGATATGGCTGCATTAAATGTAAAGCCAGCTACCAAACACCCATTAGCAACAGAAGAAATCGATGGTATGCTAGAAATGATTTCTCATTTAATTGAAAAAGGATATGCATACGAAAAAAATGGAACGGTATATTTCAGAACAAGAAAGTTTAAAGATTATGGAAAATTATCTCATAAAAATTTAGATGATTTACAATCAGGAAATCGTTCTTTATTAGTGACAGGAAGTGATGAAAAAGAAGATTCCTTAGACTTTGTATTATGGAAACCAAAGAAAGAAGGAGAACCAGCATGGAAGTCACCATGGAGTGATGGACGTCCAGGTTGGCACATTGAGTGTTCTGTAATGTCTAAAAAGTATTTAGGAGATCAAATTGATATCCATGCAGGTGGGGAGGATTTAGTATTTCCACATCACGAAAATGAAATTGCTCAAAGTGAAGCTGCCAATGGAAAAGAATTTGCTAGATATTGGATGCACAATGGATTCCTAAATATTGATAATAAAAAAATGTCAAAGTCTGCTGGTAATTTCTTTACTGTAAGAGATATTGCAGAAAAATATGATTTACAAGTGTTACGTTTCTTTATGCTAAGTGCTCATTATAGAAGTCCACTAAATTTTAGTGCTGATTTAATGGAAGCAGCTAAAAATGGTTTGGATCGTATTTTAACAGCAGTTTCAAAATTAAATTTATTATTAGAAAATGGCAAAGAAATAGAAATTACAGAGGAAGAAAAGGCATTAATTGACAGAGTTCATGCATTACAAGAAAAATTTGATCATGCAATGGATGATGATTTTAATACAGCAGATGCAATTTCTGCAATTTTCGAAATCGTAAAAGAAAGTAATAGCCATTTAAATGAAAATAGTAGCAAAGAAGTACTAACAAAAGTAAAGGAAAGTATTGAATCTCTTTGTGATATTCTTGGTATTATTACAGAAAAGGAAGAAGAGTTATTAGATAGTGATATTGAGGCATTAATTGAAGAACGTCAACAAGCAAGAAAAAATAAAGATTTTGCTCGTGCCGATGCCATTCGTGCAGAACTATTAGAAAAAGGAATTATATTAGAAGATACAAGACAAGGGGTAACATGGAAGAGAGCATAGAACAAATGAATGAAAGTATGTTATCAAATAAGAAAGAAGCAATGCCACAAACTGTAAAACAAGATGTGGCATTGCCAAAAACAACATTGCTTCAAGGTGATTTTGTAACATTTGAAGATATCACATCATATTCGCCACTTACTCTAGCATTTATAGGGGATAGTGTTTATGAAATGGTTATTCGAACCATTATAATTAGTCAGGGAAATCGCCCAGTGAATAAATTGAATAAAATGACGAGCAATTTAGCAAAAGCAGGGACTCAAGCAAAGATGATTCGCTGTTTACAAGAGGTATTATCAGAAGAAGAAATGAAAGTGTTTAAACGGGGACGAAATGCAAAGTCATTTACAATGGCAAAAAATGCAACCGTTAATGATTATCGTTATGCCACAGGATTTGAAGCATTAATTGGATATTTATATATTTTAGGAAACAATGAGCGAATTGTAGAATTAATACAATTAGGAATAGAAAAAATAGGAGAAATGAAGCAATGAGATATGAAGAATTTACCATAGAAGGAAGAAATGCAGTATTAGAAGCATTTCGTGCAAAAAAGACAATTGATAAATTATTTGTGTTAGATGGATGTCAAGATGGTCCTATTCGCTCAATTACAAGAGAGGCTAGAAAGCAAGATACTATTATTAATTATGTAAGTAAGGAGCGTTTGAATCAATTATCAGAAACTGGAAATCATCAAGGGGTTATTGCCTATGCCGCTGCCTACGAGTATGCTGATATTGAAGATATGTTTCGTTTGGCAGAAGAAAAAGGGGAAGCTCCATTTATTTTCTTTTTAGATGGAATTGAAGATCCACATAATTTAGGTGCAATTATTCGTACAGCTAATTTAGTAGGAGCACATGGTGTAGTAATTCCAAAACGTCGTGCAGTAGGACTAACTGCTACTGTAGCAAAAACAAGTGCAGGCGCATTACACTATACCCCAGTAGCAAAAGTGACTAATTTAGCAAATACAATGGAAGAGTTAAAGAAAAAAGGTATGTGGTTTGTATGTGCTGATATGGGTGGTGAAACTATGTATAATTTAAATTTAACTGGCCCAATTGGTATGGTAGTGGGAAATGAAGGAGAAGGGGTGAGTCGCCTTGTAAAAGAAACTTGTGATATGGTTGCCTCTATTCCTATGAAGGGTGACATTGATTCTTTAAATGCTTCTGTTGCCACAGGTGTTCTCGCCTATGAAATCCTTCGCCAAAGACTTTCTAAGTAGAAATTTCTAAATAGAAAGGGGATTTAGTATGGCAAATTATCTATTGGTGGATGGTTACAATATTATCTATGCGTGGGAAGAGTTAAAAAAGTTGGCAGATGTAAATATTGATAGTGCTAGAATGGAGTTGCAAGAAATACTATGTAACTATCAAGGGTATCATAAAGAAAATGTAATTTTAGTATTTGATGGCTACAAAGTAAAGGGTAATTTAGGAAGCGTCCTAAAATTCCATAATATTCATGTTGTTTACACAAAAGAGGCAGAAACAGCGGATCAATATATAGAAAAAGTTACAGGAGCATATTTAAAAGAAGGACAAGTTCGTGTAGCTACCTCTGATCGATTGGAACAAATGATTATTTTAGGTCAAGGGGCACAAAGAGTATCTGCAAGAGATTTTCATAAGGAAATTCGAGAAATGAATGGCCATATTAGAAAACATTATATAGAAAAGCCTACATCAAGACGAAATAGTTTTATTGATAATCTTCCACCAGAGATGGCAGAAATGCTTGAAAAAATGAGGCTAACCGAGACAGATGACTAGGGTGTAGTATCCGAAAATAATTTAAAATTGATAAATGAAATGCCCCAGTAAGTTGGAATGCTGGGGCATTTTAAATTCCGACAAACACTATTTTGGGAGAGTAAAAAAAGAAAAACCCTAGCAAAAGCTAGAGTTCTTAATAAGCTAGCAACGGGAATCGAACCCGTGACCTCTTCACTACCAATGAAGTGCGCTACCGACTGTGCCATGCCAGCATCTTGACTTATCGTCAACGATATACATTCTATATGATATGTATTCATTTGTCAAGAGTATTTTTTAAAATTAAATTTTATTCTGATCCATTTGTGATAATGTCCTTATATACCACATGTGATTATGTCCCGATGGATTTTATAGCATACTATTTCTTAGAATTAAGTGTTTTTCTTTGTATTATTATATGTTATAATTCATATATATTTAAGAAAGGAAATCAACTATGAATAAATTATTTTATCCTGCTATAATAGAAATAAGTACAATAAATATTTAAAGGAGAATTAAAATGCCAAAGGCAGATTGTAAAAAAAAATGCCCATTGCTAAACAAGGAGATTACTAGAGCTTATTGTATGGAAATGGGTGATGTAAGGAATGATGATATGGATATGGAACATATAGAAGATGAATTTGATATAGATGAAGCTAATA
>CAJFOH010000139.1 GCA_904395845.1 uncultured Lachnospiraceae bacterium | reverse complement strand
TTGAAAATCATCTGCTAACACATATGCGACACGAACAACTTTATTCTCTTTTTCATTTTCTTCCTCGTTTGCTGCAAATACAAACATACATTGTCCTAATATCAAAACCAACATTATAATCCATAATGTCAACCGAAGAAACAAAGTATTTAAAAGACATTGTCTAGTTTTACTAATTTTCATCCTTATCTCTCCCTTTGATTTATTAATTCTATATTGTTATTATGTCTTAACATAAAATGGAAATTTTATCCTCTTTATTTTTGTAACATATCCTCCTTTTACAAGCAAATCCTACATCTACTATAATTTATACCTGATATATCACATTTTCTGCCCTATTGTACCATAAGAAAGTAATTTTTTCTATATTTTTCCTTATATTATTTCAAAGAATATTTTTTATTTTTTTAACCAAATTTACAATATACAAAAATACTCTATATCTATTATCTCTAATCGATTTTCTAATTATTATAGATAGATATATTTATTGCTAAATCTATTTTTTATATACAATAAGTCATATGCTAGTATTGACTCTAACATACACCTTATTTCCTTACTTATTATCAATAATTTATAATTCTATATACTATAATTATCTACTTTTATCTTCTATCATTAAATTCGTCCATTTTTATTAATAACTATTTTTCATTGATTTTTTTAGCAGATTCTAATTTTTCTTATACTGTTTATTATATTTCATATTTTTAAAATATCCTAAAATTACTTTTCATATACCTTTAAAAAAGCGACCATTTACTATCATTACTATACCATTTACCATTTCCATACTTACCATTCCTCGTATCATTTTTGCAATTCAACGAAGTGTCATATTATAGATAAATAAAATATTTAAGTTTGGCTTTCCTTTTTCCTCACTTTTTAATTTCATTTTCGTTAAAATATACGATAATATACCTTTCTTTGTTGTATAAAAACTTGCAGTCATCACTTTAAAAATGGCAACAAAATCTACAGAAATCAAAAAGGTATATGCTAGTATGTTCCTAACATATACCTTTCTTACTGTTATTATTGCTTACTTATTATTTTTCTTATCTATTCTTTTAACAATAATTTTAAATAATATGATAGTCCTTTAATAACTTCTCAATGACAGTTCCTTTGATAAAATGAAGAAGTGGCTTCTTTAATACACCAACAGGAGCTGGAAGTTCCATTTCTAGTGGTGACTTTCCATCCATTAATCTTACGGTACTATCAAGAAGTTCTCGAATGTCATATACACTTCCCCAAACTTCAGGTACTCCTCTATCCACACCTAATAATCCATATACGGCTTCCATTGCTGTACGAACAGAATATTCTGTTGTAAATACAGTATCTCTAGGAGTTTCTGCAAATTGACCTAGAAATGCAAAATTCACACAGCCATCTGGAATGACATCTGGACGGTCACCCTTTGCTCTAGGCATAAAAAATGCAGTAATGTATGGCATCATTGTTGGTACACATACGGCGCTATTTTTAGCTAATTCTGGAATTTCCTCTACTGGTACACCAAGGTGATATAGCCATTCTTGTGTGATTTCCATACCAGTACATTCTTTCATAGGCTTTTTCACATAGTCCCCTTCTACATCAGAGAATAATCCATATACCCAAACGCAAACTTTGTCTTTATCTTGTTCTTTAAATTGTCCTTGACGGTTAATGGTCCAGCTTAATAACCAGCTAGAATCTTGACAACTTACAATACCACCAGTTACAACCTTTCCACTCTTTGGATCACGTTTACAAATATTTGTAATGTATGGCAAGATTTTGTCATCAAGAGTTGTAATGGTTGCAGATTCCCAGTTTGTCTTTCCAATATCAGAGCAGAATTTTTCTGGATGTCCAAAGGATTCGTCTTGTTTTGCAATATTTTTCCACAAAGACCAACATCCACTTGTTCTTACTTCTGCATCTCCGTTTGGTGCATGATAATGATCTCCGTAAATAGTTCCTTCAGTACAACTTCCGTTTGTTACAAAGACCAAATCATTTTCTGTTAAAACAATGCCTTGTTCTACTCCATTTACCTTACATTCGATGGCAGAAGCAATTTTCTTTCCTTCTTTAAATTCAAATACTACGTTTGTAACTTCTGTATTAAATTGGAAGTTTACTCCATGGTCTTCTAAGTATTTTTTCATTGGAAGAATTAAAGATTCATATTGATTGTATCTTGTAAATTTCAATGCACTAAAGTCAGGAAGCCCTGCAATGTGATGAATAAATCGTTGGAAATATAACTTCATTTCAAGAGCGCTGTGCCAGTTTTCAAAAGCAAACATGGTTCTCCAATATAGCCAAAAGGTTGAATTAAATACTTCATCATCAAATACATCTTCGATGGTTTTATCGTATAAATCTTCATCTTTTGTCATAAACAATTTCATAATTTGCATACAACCTTTTTGACTAATGTTAAACTTTCCATCGGTATGAGCATCTTCTCCACGATTTTTTGTTGCTCTACATAATGAATAGTTTGGATCGTGTTTGTTTAAACGATAAAATTCATCTAATACGGAAAGTCCTGGTTCTTCTAATGATGGTATGCTTCTAAATAAATCCCAAAGACATTCAAAATGATCTTCCATTTCACGACCACCACGCATAATATAACCTCTTGTAGCATCATAAATACCATCACAAGCACCACCAGCAATATCCATTGCCTCTAAAATGTGAATATTTTCTCCTGGCATTTGACCATCTCTTATAAGGAAGCAAGCTGCTGCAAGTGATGCTAATCCACTACCAACAATATATGCTTGTTTGTTTTCCACACCTTCTGGTTTTTCTGGACGAGCAAATGCTTCATAGTTTCCTTTGCTATAATAAATTCCTTTTCTATTTTTTTCATATTTTCCAATTTCTGTGTTGCGATGATTATTGGTTACTTCTACCTTTTTTGTTTCTTTTTCCACCTTTTTTGACTTATTCGCCATATATACTGCCGTTCCTGCACCTGCTGCAAGAACAGATGCGATTCCGATTCCTAATCCTTTTTTTGCCATAATAAAAACCACCTTTCAAATTTTTTCTTTCTAACAATGTTGTGTAATGTTTGTTTATTCTTTAATATACCCATATCATACACCCTTAACACATAATTTTCTATTTACAAAAAAAGGGATATGATAAAATTTTTATCATATCGCCTGTTTTGTAAAGATGTTGGTGGCTATTTTCACTTATCTTATCTATAACTTTTATTCCTTATTTTTTTCTATTAGTTGGCAAATATCAGTATAGTCTGGCATTACACTTAATGCACCTTTCTTTGTTATGATTATTGAAGCTGCTGCATTTGCAAATGTTAACATCTCCTCAAACTGCTCTTTTGTAAATACTATATCTTCCTTTTTACATATATAATGTAATACACAACCATAAAATGTATCGCCAGCACCTGTTGTGTCTATGGTATTTTTTTGTAAGAATGGTCTTTTATCAACCATCATTTTCCCATCATAGTACACTCTGCTTCCTTGTTTTCCCATAGATACAAAAATAAGTGGGGTCTGATAACGATTATATATCCATTTTACACCTTTTGTAAAATCTGATTCTCCTGTTAACCACTGAATTTCGTTATCTGATATTTTTAACACATTACAATGTTCTAATCCGTACAATACCTGATTTCTTGCTTGGGACAATGAATCCCACAACTGAAATCTTAAATTAGGGTCAAATGAAATAATTACTTTATTCTTTTCAGCAATAGAAATTGCTTTTTTTGTTGCTTTTCTTACATTATCATGAGTCATAGATAAGGTCCCAAAATGAAATATTTTGGCTTGCTTTATTACTTCTTCAGAAATATCTGACTCAACAAGCATCATATCTGCACCAGGATTTCGGTAAAATGAAAATTCTCTATCACCTTCTATGTTATTTTTTACAAAGGCAAGTGTTGTATTTACTTGATTATCCATACAAAGATATTTAGAATCAATTCCTACACTTTCAATTGCCTTTTTAAGTTGTACCCCAAATAAATCATTCCCCACTTTTCCGATAAAAGCTGTTTTATGCCCTAATTTCGATAACATAGCCAATACATTACAAGGTGCACCACCTGGATTTGCTTCAAATAAAGAATTTCCCTGTTCACTTTTTCCATTTTCTATAAAATCGATTAATAATTCTCCTAATGCTACTACATCATATTGTTTCATATCTTCTCCTTTTATATACACATATTTTTCCTATTACATATTAAAAATAAGTTAATATACCATTTGTGTACATTACTCTATACAACAAACATTCCTTTGGTCATCTATATTACCAAAGGAATGTTTTATTAACTATTACCTTTTATTATGTTATATTAAATCATATTTTACTAAATCCATTTCCATTGAACCTTCTACAGCAAATGAGATTCCATCAGCGGTTTGTTCTGTATATAAAACCGTTGAAATTACTTGTTCACCGTTATTAACAAATATTTCAGCACTAAATTTGTCTAAAATAATTCTTAACTTTAATTCATCATTTGTTTGATTGATTTGACATCGTCTTTGATGTACATACGCTCTTCTGGTACCTGAATTTTTTCTATCTATTTTTAAAATAGACTCCTCTGGAAAGAAACTTAACTCTGTAAAAAATTTTTTGTCTTCGGCAAATCGAAGGACAAACTTTTTACAATCTTCATTATGAATTTTTCTAAGAACAACTTCCATATCAATATGGCGACCTTTTACATTATCTAATACCTGCTTTTGATTATTCATATAAATATTTTTATACTCTACCTTATTAGTTCTCAAACTTTCTAATTCTTTTACAGGTAACTGATAAAGTTTACCATTCTTAATTGACAACTCTCTTGGTAAACTCATTTGTGAGAACCACTTTGATCCTTCCAAACGATATCCTGTAGTGTCCCAGTTTTGCATCCACCCTATCATAATTCTACGTCCATCTGGGGTTTTCAATGTTTGAGGAGCATAAAAGTCAATTCCGTAATCAATCGCTTGATAGTTTTCTTCTTTTAACTCATATACATTTCTGTCTAATTCTCCAATAATACATAATGTTCCATTCCCATTATGAAATTCTAAATCTTCTGGTAACATATCTTGTGGGCTTACTAACAATACATGCTTACCATCTAATTCAAAGAAGTCTGGACATTCCCACATTTTTCCATATCTATTTTCATTTTTTGCTAATATGCTAACAAATTCCCAATGAAATGCATCCTTACTAGAATATAATAAAATCTGTCCACTTCCATCCTCTGGTCGATTTCCTACAACACAATAATACAATCCATCCTCTTTCCAAATTTTCGGATCTCTAAAGTCTGCTTTACTTGCTCCTTTTGGAAGACTATCTCCTATAATTACTGGATTTTTTTCATATTTTTCAAAATGTATACCATCTCCAACAGCTAATGCTTGTGTCTGCAATACCTGTTCACTTCCATCTTCTAATCTTTCATGTTTTACCGCAGTATACATAAGAAGTTGTCTTCCATCGGAAATTTCAATAGCACTTCCTGAAAAACATCCTCCTGCATCATACTCTTTATCTGGAGCTAATGCTACTGGAAGATATTCCCAATGTATAAAATCCTTTGTTCTTACATGTCCCCAATGCATGGAATTCCAGTTTGTATCATATGGATAATATTGATAAAATAAATGGTAATATCCATTGTACCAGCAAAACCCATTTGGGTCATTCATCCATCCAATATATGGTGTTACATGAAATAATGGTCTGTCATTTTTATCTATTTTTTGTCCATTTACTTCTTCATATTGTTGTGCCTTGTTTAAATCTGTCATTTTTCATCCCTCATTTTCTATTCTTCATAAAATGCATCTAAATATTTTTGGAAGATTTCTAAATATCTATCTAATCCATATGATTGTAAACTTTTTATATATTCATCCCAATCTGAATCTGTAAATCCATTCATAATCCACTCAGATTTTTTTGCATTAATTAACTTTTGAATATCTGCTTGAAGATTTGATAATTCTTCTGTATCCTCTCTATTCATAAAAACATTTGGATATACATATTTTCTATTCATATCTGGTGTGTAATACTTTTCAATCCAATCCAATCGATATTGAGCATCATCTGGACATGTAACATATACACCATAATACTCATCTAAAATTGCAAGTGGTCCACCAACGGATTCTGCCTCCCTTACTTCTACTGGAGATTCATCACCAAGTGGCGCATGTTGCAACATATCTTCTCCATTTTCATTTTTCCCAAGCGTAAAGATATCAAAATCGTCATCTTCCCCATAAGTTCCCCAGTTATTTTGTGGTGATTGCATTGGATCATACATTTGATCTAACCAAGCACATACAAGGGCTGGATTTTTTGCCACAGCAGTTACTACACAACGTCCACGATCAAATCCACTTGTAAAGGAACCATTTTGTGGGGTTAGATTTCTTGTATCTGCTGTTAATACAGGAAGTGGAACCCAATCCTCTAAATTATCTATGTTAGCTACATCCCAGCTAAAACATACTCCATATCGACCTGATTTTCCTTTTGATACATAAGTAGACCAATCCTGTGTAAATGCTTCTGGATCGAGTAAATCTTGTTCATATAAACTATGTAACCATTCAATGCCATCCTTATAGCCTTCTTGGGTTGCTGCACAGATTATCTCTTTCTCATCTGTAACTGCAATATGTCTTCCTTTATCAGCATCACCATATCCTTCACCAAATCCATTAATTAAAATAGAAAGATCCTGATCTCCATCATTAATGATTGAAGACATTGGAATAATACTTCCTTCAATCCCAAACTCTTTTTGAATACTTGAAGCATTATCACGAAAAGCGATTAGTACTTGTTCAAATTCCTCTACTGTTTCTGGAACATCTAGTTTTAAAAAATCTAACCATTTTTTATTAATAAAACTCATATTTCCAACTGTTTGAATTGCTGTTTTATCTGAACCAAGTTGTTCAATCCATGGCAATGCCCATATATGACCATCTGTGTCTGTACACATTGTTCGGTATTCAGGATATTTGTCAAAAATAGCCTTTAAATTTGGCATGTACGCATCAATATATTCCTCTAATGCAATAATAATTCCTTGATCTGCATATTTTAATAAATCACTATCTCCAAAACCTGCTGAAAAGACAAAATCTGATAATTCCTCTGGATTTGACATTGCTAATGAAATTTTATCGCCCCATTGATCCGCTTGAATTGCAGTCCATTTTATTTCAACATTTGTGTCTTCTTGTAAACGCTTAAAAATCGTTCTATTATTTGGATCTGATTCAGTATTTGCTGGGTAACTGGTCATACCAGTAATTACTGTTTTTTCCTTTAATGGAAACTGTAATGTAGACACATCAACTTCTTTAAATGTTCCGTCATTTAATTCAACTTTACTTTTTCCACATCCTGACATTGAAGCTATGATAGAAGATGCGACTGCTAATGCTATCATTGCTCTTACTTTTTTTCCTCTCATATTTACCATTCTCCTTTTCTTTTAACCTTTAATTGAACCTGCCATAATACCTGCATCAAAATATTTTTGAAAAAATGGATACATAACAAGTAATGGCAAACTCGATATAATAATAGTTGCATATTTCAAGAGCTCTGCTAATTGAGCTCTAGCTGCTGTGCTTTGTATATCAGAAATCATTCCAGATTCTGGTTTATTTTGTATTAGTATTGATCGAAGAACCAATTGCAATGGTTGTTTTGCTGAATCATTCAAATAAATCATAGCGTCAAAATAACTATTCCACATTCCTACGAATTGCCACAGAGAAAGCACTGCAATTAATGGCGTACATACTGGTAACAGTATCTTAAAGAAATATACTACATCACTTGCCCCATCTACTTCTGCTGCTTCTCTTAACTCTGATGGAACTCCTTGATAATAAGTTCTTGCGATAATCATATTCCATACGCTAAATGCACCTGGAAGGATAATTGCCCAAATACTATCTAACATATTTAAATTACTAATTAAAAGATATGTTGGAATCAAACCACCACCAAAAAACATTGTAATTACAAAAATAACATTAAATAAACCTTTTCCCTTAAAATCAGTTCTAGACATTGGATAAGCTGCTAGTAATGTTATAAAAACAGAAACAGCAGTAAAAACAATTGAGTACACAATTGAGTTTTTAAATCCTATCCAAATTTGCTTGTTTGACATAACTCTTTCATATGCTGTAAGTGTCCATTTACTAAAATCAAATGTGATTCCTTTGTTTTGTAACTGTACTGGATCAATAAATGATGCAACAATAATATAAATCATAGGAACAATAATAGCTAATACAAACAGTCCAAGCAAACTATAACCTGTTAAGAGCATTATTTTATCTTGTAGCGAATATCTGGAAAATTTACTTTTCTTCTTCATCTTTATACCACCTATAAACCTTTCCCCTCATTCATTTTTTTAACCACTTGATTCACTATAATTAGCAATATAATATTAACGATTGTATTAAACAAACCTACCGCTGTAGAAAAACTATAGTCACCATCTAATAAACCTTTTTTATACACATAAGTTGCAATAATCTCTGAAGATGCAAGATTTAAATCTGTTTGTAACGCATATGCTTTTTCAAATCCAACACTCATAATATTGCCTGCTGATAGAATAAACTGAATGATTACGATGTCCTTAATTGCTGGCCATTCAACTGCCTTTATCTGCTGAAATATATTTGCACCATCAATAACTGCTGCTTCTTTTAATTCTTGACTTGCATTGGAAAGTGCTGCTGTATACATAATAGATGCCCAACCTGCACCTTGCCAAATTCCACTTGCTATGTAAATCGTACGAAAAGCCTCTGGCATTGTCATAAAGTTAATTTTTGTATCAAGTAACAAATTTACAGGTCCTGTTACTGAAAGAAAAATTCTTACAATACCACACAAAACAATAACAGAAACAAAATTTGGCATATAAAGTACAAGTTGTATCTTTTTCTTAATACCTGTACTCTGTATTCTATTTAATAAGAATGCCAATAAAATTGGGATAGGAAATCCCCATAATAATCCGTAGATACTAAGCTTTAATGTATTTATTAAATATTTACTAAAATCTGGTGAAGATAAAAAACGTTCAAAAAAATCAAATCCTACCCATTCACTTCCTAAAATACCTTTAATTGGATTGTATCTCTGAAACGCAATTAATATCCCACCCATAGGAACATATCGAAACACAATAGTTAGAAGCAATGCTGGTAATAGAAATATACAATATAATTGCCAATGCCTCTGTATATAAGCAATTGTATTTCCTCTATTGTTTTTTTCACTTGATGTTTTGTTAGAATGCTTACTCATAGTCCCATAAACTCCTCCTTATTTATACTTTTACTAATGTAATATTATTTTGTAACATTTATTTCTGTTTTATGTTACATATAATACATCTTTATTTTACATTTGTCAACTTGTTTTTTCATATTTTACCTATTTTTTTTATTTATATTTTCATTTTTAATGCACTTTAAACAATTATGCTCTTTATTTTTTTACATTTGACACTTTTTTTATTTTACATTATAATAGATACATCAATATTACAAAAACCTATCATAGTTTTCATTTGAAATGATGATATGGAAGGAGGAATTTATGACAACTCGAGTAACAACGCAAGATATCGCAGATGCGCTCGGTCTTTCTCGTAATACAGTATCTAAAGCACTAAACAATACTGGTGTTCTCTCAGATAGTACAAGAGAAAAAATCTTAAAAAAAGCGATTGAAATGGGGTATAGACAATTTTCATACTCCACAGTGCTTGAGGACTTAAAAAAACAAGAGTTTTTGCCTAAAGATATAGCAACTACAAAAGAAATCGCATTATTTACAACAAAATTTTTAGGGGATTCTCACTTTTCTTCTACAATGCTTGATAACTTCCAACGTGAAATTTCTGAAATGGGGTATAGTCTTTCTATTCATAGAATTTTAAAAGAAGAGTTGAAAGAAAAGCGTCTTCCTAATTCTTTTGACCCTTCAAGAACTTCTGGGATCATATGTTATGAAGTATTTGACTATACTTATAGCCAAATGATTTGTTCTTTAGATATCCCAGTACTTTTTGTTGATTCTCCAGTAGTTGGGTTAAATGAACCATTAAAGGCTGATCGTCTCTACATGGACAATACATCAGGAATTTATTCTGTGATACAAGAAATGGTTAGACGTGGAAAAACCCAATTTGGTTTTGTTGGTGAAATTTTACATTGTCAATCATTTTGGGAACGTTATATGGCATTTAAAAATGCTTTATTTCTCTTAAATCAACCATATATTGATGAATATTGTATGATTGAAAATAATAAATTAGTTGAAGATCCTAGCACCGAACAATACCGTGAGTATCTTTTTAATTGCTTTCAAAAATTACAAAAATTACCAGAAGTTTTGATTTGTGTCAATGATTTTATTGCATTAGACACCATACAAGTATTAAATGAACTAGGATTTTCTATTCCAAAGGATCTCTATATTTGTGGATTTGATGATTCACCTGAATCAAAGATTGTAACACCTACTTTGACTACAATTCATATTCACACTCAAATCATGGGATTTTCTGCTGTTCATCTTTTAATGTCTAGAATTAAAAACCCTACATTAAATTATCGAACAATTTATACAGAAACTAGTTTAATATATCGTAAATCTACAGATAATTAATCATTGTAAATTACGTAATATAATGAATAGGAGGCTTTTCTAATGAGAAATATTTTTCATCCAGATAGCTCTGTAATGCAATTTATTACTAAGATTGCATACAGTACCTACCTTAATCTATTATGGTTCATATGTTGTATTCCGATTGTTACTATTGGTGCATCAACTACAGCCTTATTCTCTGTTACACTAAAGGTAATCAATAAAGAAGAAGGCAATTTGACAATAAATTTTTTTCAATCTTTTAAACAAAATTTTATTTATGCAACAAAAGTTTGGCTACTTCTTCTTAGTTTTGGAATTATACTTTGTATTGATGGTTATATTTTATATCATCTTAGATTTGAACATATTTTTTGGACCATCTTAACAGCTATTTTTGTTATTATGGTAATAGGATTTCATATTATTCTTATGTATGTTTTTCCATTAATGGCTTCCTTTGATAATACAGTATTTAAAACCATTAAAAACTCTCTTTTTCTTGGAATGAAATTTTTACTCTGTACTGTACTAATGACTGTAATTTATTTTTCTATGATTTTTATTATTATTCGCATATTTACACCTGCCATAATTTTTGGATATGGACTTTGTGCTCTTCTTTGTTCTTATCTTCTTTCAAATATTATGAAACTTTTGAAAGAACAAAGTCAAACTAATGCAAATAAATGATAAAAAGGGACATTACTTATTATGCAACATTTATTTTAATTGCATTTATCAAGTAATGTCCCTAATTTGCTCATCTATTCTTCGTATTCTCTTTTCGCTCTGAAAAATTTTGTATGGAGTTTGGAATATTTCCATGAAGCGTGATTGCCATACATTCTACAATATTATTATAATCATTTTTCATTCCATTTTTAATCCAATCTAACATAATTCCTACAAAACTATATTTGTAAAATTCTGCAATAAATTGCTTTTGCACATCGGTAATATTTGTCCCTACTGATTTTTCTTCTACCACATTGCGAATAAGCTTATAGGTTAATTGATGTAAGTAGTTTTCGATTTGCTCTCTACTTATGGTACGATATGCATTTAATACAAATGGCTTATTTTCGTACACTGCTTCGAAAATTTGTAACATTCCTTCTTGCCAAGTGTCATAGGTTTTCTTCCCTTGAAGCGCACTTGTGGCATCTTCTACACATACCCATTCAATTAAGTCGTAAATGTCTTTGAAATGATAGTAAAATGCCATACGACTAATACCACAATCTGAGGTAATGTCGTTAATGGTGATTTTATCCAGTGGCTTTTTTAGTGAAAGTTGTTTTAGTGAGGT
>CAJFOH010000138.1 GCA_904395845.1 uncultured Lachnospiraceae bacterium | reverse complement strand
GGTGGGTCTGGAGATCGTGGCGAAGAGCATATAAATAATATTAAGAAGGAAAAAGTCCCGGGGAGGGGCTTTTTTTCGTGGGGAAAACAACCTGGTATTTTTGCATTTATAAGGACCTGGCCTTTAATGGAAACAACGTCTTTGAGACGGAGATAGGGGTTTGGATTGTAACAAGTGGGTAAAAGTGGCGGCGTAGAGAGGGTGTTTTAAGGTGTTTTGGGTGAGATTTACGAATGAAATTATATATGAAAAAGATAATGCAAAACATAGGTGAGATGGGAAAGCACAGTTGGCTATAA
The DNA here is from genome assembly GCA_904395845.1 of uncultured Lachnospiraceae bacterium. Lineage (GTDB taxonomy): Bacteria > Bacillota > Clostridia > Lachnospirales > Lachnospiraceae > Fimimorpha. Next base: position 11,775 of record CAJFOH010000138.1, on the reverse strand, counting down.
TTCAGAAGAAAGATAGGTACTGGAACACAGAAAATAATTTGGTGAAGAGTTATTTTTTAAAATCAATATATCAATGTCAACTAAACATAGTGTACTGTGACTAGGGAGAGCAAGGAATGTCTATTGATAAGAGAAAAGTGATGAGATTTATAACGATTGCGGTAGCTACAACAGGAGTTGCATTTATAGGCATGAGAATTATTGCCAAGAAAAAAAGACCGTCATCAACTTATGAAGACATTCCATCCCAGAAGAATCCTTTCGAAGGGAAGAAGGTCATTCTGGTTGAAGATGAGAATGATAAAGAGAATGCCGATGGTGTGAAAGGCCATCTGAAAGCTGTGGGAGAGGCGAAATACAATTCCGGATTCTATGAGAAAAGAGTGAAAAGGGTATTAGATGTTGTCCTGTCTTTCGGAGGACTTGTTCTGTTTTTACCTGTGTTTGCAGCTATCGCAATCGCTATTAAGACTGAAGATCCAGGATCTGTGTTGTTCACTCAGAAACGTGTTGGGCAGAATAAAAAGTATTTTAAATTACATAAATTTCGCTCTATGAAGATGAATACGCCACATGATGTGCCTACACATCAAATGGAGAATCCGGAACAGTATATAACGAAAGTAGGGAAATTTTTACGAGCACATAGTTTGGATGAACTTCCGCAGATTTGGGATATTTTCATTGGAAATATGTCAGTGATCGGTCCGAGACCAGGACTTTGGAATCAGGATTTGCTGACTGCCGAGAGAGATAAATATGGGGCTAATGATGTGAAACCTGGTCTTACTGGGTGGGCACAAATTAATGGCAGGGATGAGCTTGAAATCCTTAATAAGGCAAAGTTGGACGGAGAGTATGTGAAGAGGATGGGTTTCGCTATGGATCTCAAATGCTTCCTAGGCAGCGTTCATGTGCTGAGAAAGGATGATTCGGTGATTGAAGGAGGTGTGGGGAAGATGGAGAAGCATTCTGGTGTTGTTTGCCGTCATTATACAGATGGAAAAAGTCCTCAGAAGTTAATTGGGCACATTGGCTTTGGCGAGTCTGTTCAGGTTGATGGATCTGCTCACAAGAAAGTCTTAATTACAGGATCGGGTTCTTATATTGGAGAAACTTTTCGAGCTTATGCTGCAGAACATTATCCTGACAATTTTACGATTGACGCCGTAGACATGATAGATCCGGCGTGGAGAGATAAGGATTTTTCAGAGTACGATATTATTTATCATGTGGCCGGTATTGCTCATGCGGATGTAGGCAATGTGTCTGAGAAAGAGAAGGAAAAATATTATACTGTAAACACTGATCTTGCTATAGATGTAGCGAAAAAAGCGAAAGCAGATGGTGTGAAGGAATTTGTTTTCATGTCCTCTATGATTGTTTATGGAGAGTCTGCACCTTATGGTATTAAGAAGCTTGTGGATGAAAATACTGTCCCGAGCCCAGCTAATTTTTATGGCGATAGCAAACTACAAGCGGATGTCGGTGTCCGGGAGTTGGCAGATGATATGTTTAAAGTGTTGGTACTGCGGCCGCCAATGATCTACGGAAAAGGCAGCAAGGGTAATTATCCGACTTTAGCAAAGTTGGCAAAGAAACTGCCGATATTTCCTGATGTTAAGAATGAGCGTTCTATGCTGTACATAGAAAATCTGTGTGAATTTCTTTGTCAGATTATGTTGGTTCGGGAGATACGACAGAATGCAGTCGTATTGATACCACAGAATGCAGAATGGACGAGAACGAGTGACATGGTGAAGGAAATTGCCGAAGTGAGTGGCAGGAAAGTAAGGAAATTAGAAATTTTGAATCCTGCTGTTTTAGTTGGCAGCAAAGTGCCGGGTAAGTTAGGAGGACTTGTGAACAAAGCGTTTGGGAATAGCTGCTATGTACATGAAGTGTCTATGTATCCGGGGATTGAGTATCAGAAGGTTAGATTGGGAGAATCGATCTATAGAACAGAAGCAAATACAAGAGAGTCATCAGACTTGATGGAGGCTTACACGAAGGGCAGGAATTACAAAAAGAGCAATGAAAATCAGCAAAAGCATATCCTCGTAATTTCGCAGTACTTTTATCCGGAAACCTTCAGGATTAATGATATGACGACTGAGTGGGTAAAGCGTGGCTACAAAGTTACGGTAATTACGGGAATTCCTAATTATCCTATGGGCAAATTTTTTGAAGGCTATGGTTATACAAAGAAAAGAAAAGAGACGTGGAGGGGTGTTGACATCATTAGAATTCCGCTGATTCCCAGAGGCAACAGTTCTATTGGTATGCTGGCTAACTACGGCTCCTTTGTTATTTCCGGTTTTTTCAAGAATCTATTGTCCAATATCAAAGCGGATTACGTGTTTAGCTTTGAAGTATCTCCTATGACGCAGGCATTGATTGGCTGTTGGTATGCAAAGAAACATCATATTCCACACTATTTGTATGTTCAGGATTTATGGCCGGAGAATGTGATCACCGTCACAGGGATTACAAATCACACCGTAATTGGAGCAATTGATAAGATGGTGGATTACATATACAAGAATACAGATGAAATATTTGCTACAAGTCCTAGTTTCGTGGATGCAATTTGTAATCGCAAAGTCAGAGTTGATAGGAATAAAGTTCACTATTTGCCACAATATGCTGAAGAATTCTATAGACCAATAGAGAAAATTGCTGTGCCAGAGATTTCAGATGATGGAAGTTTCAAAATTGCTTTTACTGGAAATATAGGTACTGCTCAGGGGTTAGATATTTTACCAAAAACAGCTGAATTACTAAAGAATGAGAACATCAAATTTGTAATAGTTGGTGATGGCCGTTATCAGGAAGAGTTAAAAAGAGAGATCGAAAAACGAGATGTGCAGAAACAGTTCATTATGATTCCTAGACAAAAAGCAGAACGGATTCCGGAACTGTTGAGTGCTTGTGATGCTGCTTTCCTTTCATTTAAGAATGATCTATTGTGGACTAAAACGATTCCAGCGAAACTTCAAAGTTATATGGCATGCGGAATGCCTATTATTGCTTCAGCAGAAGGAGAAACAAGAAGAATTATTGAAGAAGCTGAAGGCGGAATCTGTTGCAGTATAGGTGATGAGGCTCAACTTGCTAATGGGATAAGAACCATGCTAAAAGCGGACTTAAGATTGATGGGAGAGAATAGTCGATTTTATTGTAAGAATTATTTTGATAAGAAAAAACTGATGGATAAAATTGATAATTATTTTTGCTAAGGTAGGGAGTGAGAATATGCCTGAAAGAAACTATCAGATATGCAAGTGCTGTGTAATGGATACTTCTGACGATGATATAGTTTTTGACAATAATGGAGTATGCATGCGTTGTAATGAATACAAGGAAAGGATTTTGCCAAAATGGAATTATGGTAAGGGACACGAAAAAGAACTATCTACTTTGCTTTCAGAAATTAAGCGAAAGGGAAAGAGAAAGAAATATGATTGTATTCTTGGCCTAAGTGGAGGTTTGGATAGTTCTTACATGTTACATATGGCTGTAAAAGAGTGGGGGCTCAGACCTTTTGTTTTTCACATAGACGCTGGTTGGAATCTTCCTGTGGCTAAAAATAATATTAAAAAGCTTACTAGTAAGCTGGGAGTAAAGCTTCATATCGAAAAATTAGACTGGAATGAGATGCGTGAAATGCAGCTGGCCTGGTTTCGAACAGGATTAGAAATGCTTGATGCACCTCAAGATCATGCCTTTATTGCACTCATTGACAAATACTCTCGGAAGCTTGGTGTTAAATATATTTTAAATGGATATAACATCTCTACAGAGATTATTGCTGATCCAGCGTCTTGGGAAAAAGGTTCTGGCCCAACTGGCGATGGAACATATATGAAAGATGTAATCAAAAAATATTGTTCTATTCCAATCAGGAATTACACTTTTACAAGTGGTATTAGACATAAAGTGATTATGCCATATGTTTATGGTGTAAAAACACTGAAACTTTTGAATCTAATACCTGTAACTCGGCAACAGATGATAGAGGTCCTTGGTAAAGAATACGGATATATAGCATACGGACAGAAGCATTTTGAAGACTTAATTACGAAGTTTTTAGAAGGATGGTGGCAGCCTACAAGATTTGGTCATGATATCAGACGCGCTCAATTATCAAGTCTTGTTGTCACAGGACAAATGACAAGAGATAGGGCATTACAAATTCTAGAGCAACCACCACTATCTGAAGAGGAAAGTAAAAAAATATTTAAGGAGGTTGCTAGAAAACTGGAAATTTCAGAAAAAGAATTAATGGAGTTTTATAGACTTCCTAAATGTACAGAAAAATTTAAAAGCCAGGAAAAGATATATAATATTGGAATACGCATGTTCGAAATTTTAGGCGCAGAGAAGAGAATTAGGAAATAAGTTGGTTTAAAAAGTGGAATGATATGTGATAAAAAAATCTAAACATTGTTTTAGAAAAAAAGTATGTATCTGTATCTGCCGCTAGAGAAATAAGTACATTATAAAGGAACTAATGAAAAATGAAAGTTTTGTTAATTGACGTGAATTGCAAGAATAGTAGTACGGGGAATATTGTTTACAATTTGTATAATTATATAAATTCTTCGGACGACGAAGCTGCGATATGCTATGGTAGAGGGGCTAAAATTCAAGGAAAGAATATCTTCAAGTTTGGTATTGATGCAGAAACATATCTTCATGCGTTATTAACTAGAATAACGGGGTTTACAGGTTGTTTTTCCTTTTTTTCTACTAGAAGATTGATAAAACATATTAAGATTTTTGCTCCGGATGTTGTTCATATTCATGAGCTGCATGCATATTTTGTGAATGTAAAAACATTGATTAATTTTCTGAAAACAAATCATATCAGAACAGTAATGACACTTCATTGCGAATTCGCATATACAGGAAAATGTGGGCACTCTGTAGAATGTGAACAGTGGAAAACCGAATGTAAGAAATGTCCTCATTTGAAGCAGTACGTATCAACAATGTGGTTTGACCATACAAATTTTATGTTTAAACAGAAAAAAAAGGCTTTCAGTAATTTTTACGAATTATCAATCATTACACCATCAAATTGGTTGGCTGAAAGAGTGAAAGATTCCTTTTTAAAAAACTATCCATTAAGTGTTATACATAATGGTATTGATATAACAATATTTCATCCTAAAGATGTTAGTAATTTGCGGAGCGAATTAAGGATAAATAAAAATGAAAAAATAGTATTATCTTTGGCACCGCACTTGATGACAAAAATAAAAGGCGGAATATTTGTAAAAAAAATTGCAAGGATATTAAACAATAAAAAAATACGTTTTGTAATGGTAGGAGTTGATGGGGTTGACCGTGTTTATGAAAACAATGTAATCATGTGTGGCCCCCTTTCTGATAAAAATTTATTGGCTGATTATTATTCATTAGCTGATTTGTTTTTAATTTGCAGTGAAAGAGAAAACTTTCCTACTACATGTATAGAGGCTCAATGTTGTGGTACTCCAGTATATGGATTTAATACAGGTGGTATAAGCGAAACGTGTGTTAATAGAGAAGGTCATTTTGTGGATTACAATAATTGCAATAAATTAGCGCAGTTAATATCCGAAGCTCCGTATAAGACTGCTGATACGGCGGATAGATTATCAAGAAAAGCATTTTTGGAATATTCGTTCAGTAGTTTTAGTGAGAAGAATATAGAAATTTATAGAATGAAGTAAATAGTAAGCCGATCTGAAGTGTAAAATTTAGGAGGAATTAGTAAATACAGTGAAAGTATTATATATGGTCAATGTTCCAGCTCCTTATATGGTTAACTATTTTAATGAGCTAGGAAAATATTGTGAGTTAACGGTACTTTTTGAGAAAGAGACCTCCACAGAGAGAGATAAAAGCTGGAAAGAATATAATTTTACCAATTTTAGAGGAGTTATTTTAAAAGGGATATCAACGGCAGTAGATATGGCTTTCTGCCCTCAGATAATTAGATATCTAAAAAAAGATAAATATGATTTTATTATTTCATCATCAATGGCTACCCCCACAGGGATCTTGGCAATAGAGTATATGAAATTGAGAGGAATTCCATATTATTTAGAGAGCGAGGGAGGATTCGCAAAGAATGGGAAAGGAATAAAAGAAAATATAAAGAAAATTGTAATGCAAGGAGCAGCAGGATATTTTAGTACTACTGCGATAGGCGATAATTATTTTATGACATATGGAGCTGATGAAAGCAAAATATATAAATATCCATTTACATCACTGTATAATAAAGACATTCTCTTGGAACCTGTGGGGCAGAGAGAAAAAATAGATTTACGAAGACGATTAGGTTTAAGGGAAGAAAGAGTTGTTATATCAGTTGGACAGTTTATTTATCGGAAAGGATTTGATGTGCTTATTAAAAGTGCTGCCAAGCTGGATAAAAGCATAGGAATATATATTATTGGTGGTGAGCCAACTGAAGAATATATAAAATTGAAAAAAGAATGGTCAGCTGAAAACGTGCATTTTGAAGGATTTAAAAGCAAATATGAATTATCAAATTATTATAAAGCGGCAGATCTTTTTGTTCTTCCTACCAGGGAAGATACCTGGGGATTGGTAATTAATGAAGCAATGGCATATGGGTTACCCATAATTACAACAAATCGGTGCATTGCTGGATTGGAGCTGGTCGATTCTGAAAATGGTTGCATTATTCCAGTTGAATCTGACCAGGATTTAACAGATGCTATTAGTGAAATCCTAATTGATAAACAAAAACTATATTTAATGGGGAAAAAATCAATAGAAAAAATTAAATGGTATACATTTGAAAACATGGCTCAAATTCATCTTGATTTTTTTCAAAACACGTCTTCAAATTATTAAAACAGGAGAAATTATAGTGAATATTATTTATACATCATGCCTTGTATCGGAAAAGAAATCAAGAAAAATATGGGGAGATTCTCAAATATATGAAGGATATCAGGTTCAAAAATTTCACAGACTGTTTAGTGAGGGATTATGTTTAAATGGGTGCGAAGTAAATGTGTTGAGTATACTTCCAATTACTAGAAAAAACTGCAAAAGACTTTTTTTCTTTGGTGAAAGTGAATATCAAAAAAAAATGAAATATATTTATCCTTTTATTATAAATATTCCATGGGTGAAGTATATATTTGGCGGAATTTCAGTAATATATCATATTTGCAAACTAAATAATAAGAAAGATGATAATTTTATAATTGCAGATTGTTTAAATCAAACAGCTGCACTAAGCAGTGTTATTGCTGCGAGAATTTTAAATATTCCATCTATTGGTATCGTAACAGATCTTCCGGATTTTTTATCAGGAAAGGAAAATAAGATTAATAATTTTATTTTGCGATTGTTTGATAAATATATTTTATTAACGGATGAAATGAGTACATATATCAAAAAAAATATCACCCATAAGAATAAACCATATATCGTGATTGAAGGAATGGTAGATGAAAAAGTAAATCCTGTGAAATTGAAACAAAATACTTATAAACATAACACAAAGAGAATTTGTATGTACGCAGGGATAGTGGATGAAAAATATGGTCTCAATAATCTAGTTGAAGGCTTTATAGAAGCAGATATTCCGGATGCAGAATTGCATATTTATGGGAATGGCGAATATGCAGAAAAACTTAAACAAATTTGCAAAAAAAATACAAGGATTCGTTATTTTGGTACAAAAAAAAATTCTTTTATTGTAGAAGAAGAACAGAAAGTTGATTTGTTGGTTAACCCTAGGCCATCTACAGAAGAATTTACGAAATATTCGTTCCCCTCTAAGAACATGGAATATATGGTTTCTGGAACACCGATGTTAACAACAAAATTGCCCGGTATGCCACAAGAATATTTTCCGTATGTCTATACCTTTGAAGATGAATCTGCTACAGGGATAGCAAAAAAATTGAAGCAAGTGTTATCTTTGCCCCGAGAAGAACTATATAAAAAGGGAAAAGAAGCACAAAATTATGTTTTGAGTAATAAGAGTGCAAGAATACAGGCATCAAAAGTAATGACATGGTTATCTAGTAAGAAAAATGGAGAATAGGAGCGTTTTAGATGAAAATGCGCACAAAAAAAGTAATACATATAGATATTTTTACAATTTTTATGCTGTTGTCATGTATAGTCGTCATGTTTTATTTTATCCCATTTATGTCAAATTTTTTATCTCCTTTTTCTATGTTTGGAATACTGTGTATTTTATTTTTTATAATATTTTTATTTAGTGATTGGAAAAAAATTCAGATCCTTTTGATCAACGGTTTGTGTATAATATTAGCACTTATTGTATTTGGTATAAAAGGATACAAAAATCAAGGAGTCGTTGGAATATACTCAATTACCTTAATTTTTTTCCCTGTGTTTTGCGCAATATTTTTAATATGTAAAAAACAATATGAAAAGTTAAAAATATTATCATATATTACCATTATAGGTTTAACAATCACAGCGATTACTACTTATTTGGGTGTATTATTATTTCCTGAGATTGCAAGAACATTGGCAGCAGTCAGCGAATCAGATACAGAAATTATTGCTATCAGCACACAAATGAATATCGGCGGATTTGATATTGTATACTGTGTGGTTTTGGCACTGCCATTGTATTTTATTTTAATTGAACATTTTGCAAATGGAAAAGTGCTTGTAGAGAAAGGTTTGAAAATATTAGTAGTTTTACTGATAGGAATGTTTGTTTTAAAAACTCAATATACAACAGCCGTACTTTTGTTATTTCTAAGTGTTTTTTTAATAATTATATTTAGAAAAGTCAGCATAAAAGGAATGATCATTCTGGCTTTTTTGATAGTATTGATGTTTGAAAGTTTTAGTGACGATTTGGTCAATGGATTGAATCATACAGCAGAAATTGTAAATAGTGAATCTATATCAATGCGTTTAGAGGAATTGGCTGATTCAATTAATGCAGGAGCAGTGAGTGGCGAAGATATTACGGAAAGAAGTAAAGTATATAAGAAGTCAGTAGATATATTTCTGGCAAATCCTATAATTGGGAGTTGGCATATTGAAGGTGTAAGCAGTGTTGGTGGTCATTCTACAGTGTTGGATCTGTTAGCTTATACTGGTAGTATAGGTGGTTTGTTTATTGTTTATACAATATATAAAGTTGAGAGGTACCTTTTAGGCACAATGAAAAGCGATATAAACGGAAAATATATACAGATATTTTTAATGAATTTCTTTGTTTTATCAGTGTTAAATCCTATAATAAGCGGGACATTTTTCGCACTAGGTTTTATTGTACCGTCTGGATTGATAGTGGCTAATATAGAAATAGAAAACAAAAAATGAAAGGAAAAGTTGTGGACAAGATATTATGGCTGTGTAATGGAGCACCACTGCGTGCTGGTAATTTTTACTCAAATTGTAATAAGAGAGGAATTAGTTGGATTGATAGTTTATTAGATGTTTTTTATGAAAAAGACGATATAGAATTGTATATCTTTTTTCCAATAGAAAATAAAAAAGATGCCGAAATTAAGAAGGAGAAAAATATTTTTTTTTATCCGTTTAAGAATCTAAAAGCTCCACATAAATATAACTTTAATCTAGAAGGAGAATTTTATGAGAAAATAATAAAAATAAAACCGGGAATTATTCATATTTTCGGAACAGAATTTTCACACTGTTTATCAATGATGCGTGCAGTTCAGAAAGCAGATATGAGCGAAAGTACTGTCATTAATATTCAAGGATTATGTTCGTTTATAAAAGATCATTATTTTGCTTTTCTTCCATTTAAAATTATTTACAAGTATACATTTCGTGATTTTTTGAGACATGACAATATTTTACAGCAACAAAAAAAGTTTAAAGCTCGAGGTGAATTTGAGAGAACAGCGATAGGATTGTCAAGAAATGTAATAGGAAGAACAGATTGGGATAGGGCATGCATAGCGGAAATGAATCCAGATTGTAATTATTATAGTTGCCATGAAGTGATCAGGAAACAGTTTTATGAACATTGGTGGGATATAAATAGTTGTGAAAAGTATTCTATTTTTATCAGTCAGTCATTTTATCCATTAAAAGGATTTCATATTTTATTAGAGGCTGTTTTAATATTGAAGAGACAATATCCTAAAATAAAAATCTATACAACGGGGAACAGTCCTCTAAATACGAAGCGTATTAGAGAGAGTAGTTATTCGCAATATATTAGAAAAATGCTTATTCATAATAAATTAGAAAACCAAGTATATTTTTTGGGAGAATTAAATGCAGAAGAAATGTGCCAACAATATTTGAAGGCTCATGTATTTGTATCGGCATCTTCAATAGAAAATTCGTCTAATTCTTTGAGTGAAGCGATGCTTTTAGGGGTTCCTTGTGTAGCAAGTGATGTGGGAGGAACAGTATCACTCCTTAACAACCGTGAAGACGGTTATATGTATCCGGCAGATGAACCGTATATGCTTGCTTATTATATAAATAAAATTTTTGAAGATGATAATCTTGCCATAAAATTTTCTCGGAACGCAAGACAGCACGCATACTTGACACATGATAAAAATGATATTATCAAAAAAATGATAAAAATTTACGGAGAGATAAAAAAATGAAAGTTAGTTTTTTCTCTAATTTTTTAAATCATCATCAGCTGCCATTTTGTAGGGAAATGTTCCGGTTATTAGGCGGGGATTTTCTGTTTATTGCAACAGAAAAGATTCCTCAGGACCGTCTAGAGTTGGGATATGAAGATATGAATCACAAAGACTCTTATTTGATTCGGAGTTATGAATCTGTTGAACAAAAGAAAAAAGCGCTAAAGGCTGGAATAAATTCCGATGTCGTGATCATTGGATCAGCGCCGGATTTTTTTATTGAAGATCGATTAAAGAAAAATAAGTTGACTTTTAGATATAGCGAAAGAATTTTTAAGAATGGATATATACATGTATTTGATCCAAGAAATATTTTAGGCATGTGGCAAAACCATACTAAATATCGAAATAAAAATTTAAGAATGTTGTGTGCAAGTGGATATACAGCGTATGATATGAATTTGTTTATGGCATATCCTAATAAGATGTATAAATGGGGATATTTTCCTCAAGTATTAGAATACGATATCGATCAATTGATAGCAAAAAAGTCGGACGAGGTCATAGATATTTTGTGGGTGGGAAGATTTATTAAATTTAAACATCCAGAACAGATTATAAAAGTAGCTAATTACTTAAAAGCAAGAGAAGTTAAATTTATAATAAATATGATAGGAATTGGCGATTTAAAAGCCGATATTGAGAGCCTTATAAAGAAAAATCATTTGGAAAAATATATATATTTGCGAGGTGCAATGCCACCTGAAGAGGTTAGAGGTTATATGGAAAAAGCTGAAATTTTTCTCTTTACCAGTGATTTTGGAGAAGGATGGGGAGCGGTATTGAATGAAGCAATGAATAGTGGTTGCGCTGTTGTGGTTAGTCATGCTGTAGGAAGTTCACTTTTTTTAGTTTCTCATATGGATAACGGGGTGATATATCAATATGGAAACGATGATGACTTGAATAAAAAAGTTTTTATGCTATGCGAGAATGCTGAATTAAGAAAACGGTTGGGAAAGAATGCATATAAAACCTTACAGCTTAAGTGGACACCTCATGATGCAGCAATTAACTTTTGTAAACTGTCCGAGTCATTACTAAGCGGAAATGAACTTGCTATTTTAGAAGGTCCGGGGTCCCAAGCAGATGTTGTTCCCCCCAAAAGGGC
>CAJFOH010000137.1 GCA_904395845.1 uncultured Lachnospiraceae bacterium | reverse complement strand
TTTTTTTGTAATTACTCTCTTTATCCTCAAAAGTTATTTTATAAATTTCTAGGATATTATTTGATGGTCTAGAACTATAACTATCTTATTGAACCATAAATTTGTCTATAATAATATAGGATTGTGTCATATACCTTTTTCAATAAAAGTAATTTCCTTGATAATAAGTAATGAGTCATCTATACAATTACGTTTCTTACATTATTAATAATTGCTAATATCAGCATAATAACAACATCAATTGCTAATATTCCAATAGCACCACTCATACCGATTTTATCTGCTAATACACCGATAATCTGAGGCATGATAATTCCACCTAAACTAGCGATTGCAAGTAGCATTGCCATTCCAGTAGTAGAACCTTTAATAAGAAGTCCTGCATTTGCCACTCCAGTTGGATAAATCCCTGCTAAAAATAAGCCTAAACCAATAATAGAAATAGTAATTACTACAATATTGGTAGTGGAAATTAGTAATAAAAAGAAGCTGACACAACCAATAGAATTAATAAGAATAATTCGCTTTTTAGAAAATTTCTTTGATAAATAGGCGCAAGTCAAACGACCTATAATTACACAAATCCATACAATCGATACTAAATTTGTAGCATAAGATGCTGACATTACTCCTGTATCCTGCAAATAAGATACAAACCAACCATTTACACAATTTTCTAGTCCTAAATAGAAAAATAGCAAAAATCCGATTATATAAAAATCAACACTCTTTAAATATTTATTATTTGACACTGTTTCTGCTTTCTTTTCTTCCTTTACTGGCTTATCTTGTAACTCCATTGTCCCATAGGCAATTACTCCTGTGATAGATAATACTATGGTTGTTATTAATACGTGTTTCCATGTAAGCCCAAAATAAATAAACGTAGATGTTAAAAATGGTGCAATAAAAGCTCCTATTGCAAAAAACGTATGTAAAATATTAATCTTTGCAGGACTTCCATTGCTAGCATCATTTACTACTGCATTATTAATATTACTAATCCCACCTCTACCAAGTCCTGCTGCCAAAAATGCACAGAAAATAACAGTTGAGGACGTAGATAAAAGGACTACAAAAAAACTAATTGGTACTAATGATGATAATAAGACAATGGTATATTTTCTTCCTATTTTTGAAGCTAAAAATGGGCTAAAAAAGCTGGCAGAAAAATTTCCTATGGCATAAGCAGATAGAAAAGAACCTGCTACTGTATAGCTAAATCCTCTTTCTTCCCTCATATATGGAATAATCGCCCCTATCATTAAGACAGTTAACCCACTAACTAAAAATGCATAAAAACATTTATTTATAATTTTATTTTGATTTGTCATCACATTTTCTCCTAATTCTATATGTTGTTACTTTTATAGGAATTGTTATTTTACATTCATGTGTCTGTCATATTTACTATTATAGTATATTGGCTATTGTTACTATATTTATAACTTATTTACACAATATTATTAACTTTATCATTATTTTATATCAATTATTTGAAAACTATAATACTCTTGTTACATGTCTATTAACATGGCAACAAATATTTACAGCTACTGGAAGTCCTGCTATATGAGTTGGATATGTTTCTATATTTACAGCAAATGCTGTTTTTCTTCCTCCAAGACCTCCTGGACCAATTCCTAAGTTATTGATTTTTTCTAATAATTCACTTTCTAGTTCTTTTACATATGAAATGTGAGAATGAGTTCCTACTTCTCTTGTTAATGCTTTTTTTGCTAAAATGGCACATTTTTCAAAAGTTCCACCAATTCCTACTCCTACAACCATTGGAGGACATGCATTGGGTCCAGCATCTTTTACTGCTGTAAGTACGGCTTGTTTTACACCCTCGATTCCATCTGCTGGCTTTAACATAAAAACACGGCTCATATTTTCACTACCAAACCCTTTTGGTGCAACGGTTATTTCTACTTTATCCCCTGCAACAATATCATAGTGAATAACTGCTGGTGTGTTATCCTTTGTGTTTTCTCTCAAAATTGGGTCATTTACCACAGATTTTCTTAAAAATCCTTCTGTGTAACCTTGTCTTACCCCTTCATTAATAGCTTCTGTTATATTTCCACCTTCAATATGTACGTCCTGACCAATTTTCACAAAAATAACTGCCATACCTGTATCTTGGCAAATTGGTATCATTTCTTCTCCTGCAATGGCTAAATTTTCTTCTAACTGACTTAAAATTTGCTTTCCTAATGGAGATTCTTCTTCTTTTTTAGCAGTTTCAAAGGCTTTTTTCATATCTTCAGATAAAAAATGATTTGCCTCTATACACATTTCTTTTATGTTATTTATAATTTCTTGATATTGAATCGTTCTCATAACTTTCCTCCCTTTTTTTACTGTTTTAATCATAGTTCATTGCATTAAATTTCGCAAGAGATTTCACTATTTTTATGATATAATATACCAAATACTATTCACCAATTAAAAAATTAAATTTTATACATTGACAAAAACAGAATGTTTGATTTTCATTTTAACAAAGTTATTTTTTACAGAATCACAAATATTTATGGTTTTTAGATATATTTTGTTATGTTTATTTATGTTACTTATGTATTAGTTAAGGAGGCTGTTATGAAGAAAACCTTTGGCGTATTTGCCCATGTTGATAGTGGAAAAACCACATTTTGTGAGCAACTTATTTCTTTGATTGCATCAAAACAATCAGATAAAGCTGTATATGAAAAATATGCAACGATGGATTCTCATGAGTTAGAAATTAAACGAGGAATTACTATTTTTGCAGATCAAGTTTTATTTGACTATAATGGGGATCGTTATTATTTTATTGATACTCCTGGACATATGGATTTTTCTGGGGAAGCTGAGAGAAGTATTCCACCTCTTGATTATGCTATATTACTAATTGATGGAACAAAAGGCGTACAAGCTCATACCATTACATTGTTTCGATTGCTTGAATCCTATCATATTCCTACCTTTTTATTTATTAATAAACTAGATATGCTACAAAAAGAAGCACAAATAAAACAACCAACTTCATTTGAGATAGAGCAACTTCTTGCACCTATTATAGAATCAATTACTCATAGACTTACTTCTGATATTTGTCTACTTTCTAATCCTTTGGACTTTTGTCCAGAACAAGTAGAACAATGCCTTTCTACATCTAACTATGAAGAAATATTAGCAGAAAAAGATGATGTATTTTTAGAAGCATACTTAAATGACTCTGTTACTCCAACAATGATAACTGATTGTATGAGAACATTAATTCAGTCACGAAAGTTATTTCCAATTGGTTATGGAAGTAGTTTAAACGGTGATTATTTGCTGTCATTTTTCCATTTGTTTCATATACTTACCTGTACCAATTATGAAGATGAAACAGTGTTAAATGAAGCATTTCAAGGGGTTGTGTATAAAATTCGCCATGATAAAAATAATCGTCCCATTCATTTTGTAAAAGCAATACAGGGAACATTGCAAGTAAAAGATGAGTTTTTATTTTCTACAAATATACAAATAGATTCCAAAAATCTTATAAAAGAAAAGGTAAATGAACTTCGCTTTTACAATGGAACTACTTTTACAAATACATCTCTGGTTTCTGCTGGCGATAGCTTTGCTATCATTGGCTTATCCTCTGCCAAATGTGGAGATACCATTGTTGCTTCTCCTTCTGTAAATGATTGCTCCAGTGCTTCTAACTTTTATTTATCCTCTGCCATTTGGTCTAGGGTACTACCTGTGGGAAATGTTGAGATTACTGATTTGCTACATGCATTGCAACAATTAGAAGCAGAAGAACCGTTGCTTTCCGTTGACTATCATACTACATTAAAAGAAATTCATGTTCACGTTATGGGAAATATTCAACTGGAAGTATTAAAACAACTAATTAGCGACCGTTTTGGATATGAAATTGATTTTGAACCACCTAAGGTTGTTTATGCAGAAACCATTAAACATAAGGTAATGGGATATGGACACTTTGAACCATTAAGACATTATGCAGAAGTAAACCTACTACTATCTCCTAATAAAGCAAATACTGGAATTACATTTGAAAGTAATTGTCATGTAGATGTTCTTGGGAAAAATTATCAACATTTAATTGAACAGCATATTTTTGAAAAAGTACACAAAGGGATTTTGACTGGATTTCCTATTACAGATATTCACATTACTCTCATTGCTGGGAGAGCTCACTTAAAACATACAGAGGGTGGAGATTTTAGAGAGGCTACTTATCGAGCCATTCGTCAAGGACTGGAAAAGGCGGATAATGTGTTACTTGAGCCTTATTATGAATTTGAAATTAATGGTCCAATGGATTGTCTTGGAAAGGTTCTTTCTGATATTCCAAAAATGAGTGGAAGTTTTGAAGCTCCAAAACAACATGGTGACTTTTTTTCTTTGAACGGACGTGGTCCTGTGTCCACATTTATGAATTACTCTACTGACCTTATTTCCTATTCTAAAGGACTTGCTTCTATTTCCTATGTGTTTTGTGGTTATGATCTCTGTCATAATCCTGAGGAAGTGATTGCTAGCATTGGATATAACAAAGGGGAAGATAAGGAAAATCCTTCTTCTTCGGTATTTTGTGCCAAAGGGACTTCCTTTGTGGTGAATTGGGATGAGGCTGAGGAGTATATGCATTGTATTGAAAGGTAGTTGCCTGTCTATTACTTTGACAGGCATTGTTTTAATAAACCTTCACAACCTTCTTTTACATCTTCATATGTTGCATCAAAGTTTCCTGTGTACCATGGGTCTGCAATATCACCTTTTCTATTTGTGAAGTCTAGTAGTTTTGATACTTTTCCTTCTGGATCATTGCCTATTATTCTCATTATGTTTTGGATATTCCATGAGTCCATTGCAATAAGATAGTCAAATTGGTAGTATTCGTCTTTTTTTAACTGTCTTGCTTTATGATTTCCACATGGAATATGTTGTTGTTGTAATTTTTTTCTCGTTCCATGATGTACTGGATTTCCTATTTCTTCTCTGCTTGTACCAGCGGAGTCGATGTAGAATTTGTCTTCTAATCCAGCTTGGGTTACTAAATGTTTCATTACATATTCTGCCATGGTGGAACGACAGATGTAGGACGGATTTTGCGGACATTCAAAATAAAAAAGAATGTGGAGGTAACAGACAATGGCAAAATCATTATTTGAGGAAC
>CAJFOH010000136.1 GCA_904395845.1 uncultured Lachnospiraceae bacterium | reverse complement strand
TGGTGATAATTCTTCTCTGAAATGAATTGGTAGAATATTAGAAACTGTTGCAGGTCGTTTGGATAATATAATCACCTTATCTGCCACACTAATTGCTTCTGATAAATCATGGGTAACTAAAATAGCTGTCTTTTTCTGTTCTTTAATAATCTGATAAATATCATCACATACTTCTAATCTTGTTTGATAATCCAAGGCTGAAAATGGCTCATCTAGTAATAGTAAATCTGGTTCTAATGCTAATGTCCGAATAAGTGCAGCTCTCTGTCGCATACCTCCTGATAATTCATAAGGGTGTGATGTTTTAAAGTGGGATAATCCATAAGTATCTAACATTTTATTCACCTTTTCTTTTGATTCTTCTGTTTCCTTTTTTTGAATTTCTAATCCTAATAATACATTGCTATATATGGTTCTCCATTCAAATAAATGATCTCGCTGAAGCATATAACCAATGTTTGTTATTGTATCACTTATCGGTTTCCCTTGAAATAAAATAGTCCCCTTGGACTGTTTATTCATTCCACTAATTAAATCAAGTAGCGTTGATTTTCCACATCCTGAAGGCCCTACAATAGCAATAAATTCTCCTTGTTCTACTTGAAACGATATATGATTTAAGGCAGTTGTTTCTGCTTCCATTGTGTGATAAGAGAAACAAACCGAAGATAATTCTAAAAATGGTTTCATATAATCCTCCATAAAATTTCTTATTGTATCATATGAAAAGGAAAAGATAACTGCTACAAAAAAGATATTGTAATAAAACTCTATTATTTTTTATATCCTATCTAAATCATTAATTATGTAACATCTTTTACTTTTACCAGATATAACTATTTCAAAAAATAAAATTATAGTACAAAAAATAAATTGACAATTCTTGGTTTATATACTAAAATATTTACATAATATTTTTCATTTCTTTGCTTCCATGGCTCAGTTGGTAGAGCAACGCATTCGTAATGCGTGGGTCGCCGGTTCAAGTCCGGCTGGAAGCTTTTTTGTTTATTTATTATTATTATTTGAATATGGAGGTAACATTATGGCATTTTGGGATCAAGTAAAAGATACCGTATCAAAAAGTAGTAAAACAGTAAGTGAGAAGACAAAACAATTTACTACCATTGCAAAATTAAATGTATCTATTAGTAATGAAGAATCAAGTTTAAAAGAAGCTTATATGAATATTGGGCGTAAGTATTATGAATTACACAAAGAAGATTTAAATAGCCCATATTATGAAGAATTACAGGCGATTAGACAAGGACTTGATCGTATTCATAATTACAAAGAACAAATTAAAGAATTAAAAGGAATGTCTTTCTGCTCAAACTGTGGTGAAAATATTCCAAAAGATTCTAGGTTTTGTAATCACTGTGGATTTCAAAACAAACAACAGGAAACTGCTTGTGATGTAGAAAATAATACTCAAGTACAAGGAGAAGTAATTCATTTTGGAGAAATGCAAGAAAATGTATATCAAAATACTTCTTCACAAGATGATATTTTTGATACTGTAATTATACCAGAAGATAGTGGGGAAGAAGGTATCAATCATATTTGTAGTGTTTGCCACCAACCACTTCCTAAAGATGCAAGTTTTTGTGGCAACTGTGGAACACCACAATAATATTTTTATATTGTAATAGGAAAAGTTTTATTTATATGGAGGATTTGAATATGGAAAAGAAGTTAAAAGTAGGAATTTTAGGTGGAACAGGAATGGTAGGACAACGTTTTATTTCACTATTAGAAAACCATCCTTGGTTTGAAGTTACATTGGTAGCAGCAAGTCCACGTTCTGCTGGAAAGACATACGAAAAAGCTGTTGGGGGTCGCTGGAAAATGGCTACGCCAATGCCAGAGCAAGTAAAACATCTCATTGTAAAAAATGTGAATGATGTAGAAGAAATTGCATCTTTAGTTGACTTTGTATTTAGTGCTGTTGATATGTCAAAAGATGAAATCAAAGCCATTGAAGAAGCATATGCAAAAGCAGAAATACCAGTAGTATCTAACAATAGTGCACACCGTTGGACACCAGATGTACCTATGATTGTACCAGAGCTTAACCCTGAACATATTGATATTATCCCATATCAAAAGAAGCGTTTAGGTACTACACGAGGTTTTATTGCTGTAAAGCCAAACTGCTCCATTCAAAGTTATACACCTGCACTTCATGCACTAAAAGAATTTGAACCAACGGTTGTTGTTGCAACTACTTATCAGGCTATTTCTGGAGCTGGAAAGACATTTGAAGAATGGCCTGAAATGATAGATAACGTAATTCCATACATTGGAGGAGAAGAAGAAAAAAGTGAACAAGAACCTTTAAGAATTTGGGGACATATTGAGGATGGAGTAATAAAAAAGGCAACAGCACCTATTATTACCTCCCAATGTATTCGTGTTCCTGTATCTGATGGGCATACAGCAGCTGTATTTGTTTCTTTTAAAACAAAACCTACCAAGGAAGAAATTTTAAATCGTTGGCGACAATTTGAAGGAGAACCACAAAAACTTAATTTACCTAGTGCTCCAAAACAATTTATTCAATATTGCGAAGAAGAAACTGGTCCACAAGCCAAATTCCATAGAGATTATGAAAATGGAATGGGAGTTTCTGTTGGGCGTTTGCGTGAAGATAGTGTATATGATTATAAATTTGTTGGCTTATCTCACAATACTGTACGTGGAGCAGCAGGAGGTGCTGTTTTATCTGCTGAGTTATTGACAGCAAAAGGTTACATTACTCATAAGTAATTTGCCATCTATAAAAACTTGTAATTACCATAGATGAAATTAATGAAAATATAGACATAACATATGAATACTAATTTATAAAAATTTAGGAGAAGAATATTATGATAAAAAAAGAATTATGGGGACATACCAGTAAAGAAGAGTGTGCTTATCGTTATACACTTACAAATTCCAATGGAACAAAAGCAATTTTAACCAACCTAGGTGCAGTATTATTATCATTTATTACACCAGATAAAAATGGAGTTATGGCAGATATTGTATTAGGCTATCCCTCATTAGAAGATTATTTTGAAAATGCAGTGGCATTTGGTGCTACTATCGGTAGAAATGCCAACCGCATTGCAAATGCTTCCTTTTCCATTAATAATGTTACTTACCCTTTATGCGCAAATGAAAAGAATCGTAACAATTTACATAGTAATCCAGATGGATATCACAAGCGTTTATGGGAGGTGGAAACAACAAGTGATGAATTAGGTGAACATATTCGTTTCTTTATAGAAAGTCCAGATGGCGACCAAGGATATCCTGGACATTTCTCTATCTCTGTTACTTATACATTAACAGAAGATAATTCACTTATCATAGATTATGAGGGAATAAGTGATAAAGATACTATCGCCAATTTAACCAATCACTCTTACTTTAATTTATCTGGGCACGATGGTGGTTCTGTCTTAGATCATATTGTATGGATTGATGCAGATACATTTACTATTGCAGATGAATACTCCATTCCAACAGGAGAGCTAGTTAATGTTACTAATACACCAATGGACTTTACCACTCCTACAACAATTGGTGCTAGAATTGATTGTACTGATTATGAGCCAATTGCTTTTGGAAATGGGTATGATCATAATTGGGCTTTAAATAATAATCAAGAATTACAATTAGTAGCTACTGCTACGGATAAACGAAGTGGTAGAACACTGGAAGTATATACTGATTTACCAGGTATGCAATTTTATACACCAAATTTTTCTAAAAATTCTATTCATGGAAAAGATGGTGTCATATACAATGGACGTGATGGATTTTGTTTTGAAACACAATATTTCCCAGATGCTATTCACCACGAAAACTTTCCAAGTCCAATTTTAAAGGCAGGGGAACCTTATCGTACAACAACTATCTATCGCATTGTGACAGAGAAAGAATAAAAAGAGAGCCAGAGAATATTTTTTGTTTCTCTGGCCCTTTTTTTGTGTTATAATGGGGAAGATGATAAATGATCAAGAATAGAATAGGATGAAAATAAATGGCAAAACAATTATATATTGCAGAAAAACCAAGTGTCGCAAGAGAATTTGCTAACGCACTCCATCTCAATGCCAAACAAAAAGATGGCTATATGGAGTCTGATGAGGCTATTGTTACTTGGTGTGTTGGTCACCTTGTTACTATGAGCTATCCAGAAGCATATGATATTGCACTGAAAAAATGGAGTTTAGAAACCATTCCATTTTTACCACAACAGTGGAAATATGAAGTAATTGACGGAGTAAAAAAACAGTTTGAAATTGTAAAAAAGCAGTTAACTCGTGATGATGTAGATATTATCTATATTTGTACTGACTCTGGACGTGAAGGAGAATATATTTATCGCTTAGTCGATCAAATGGCAGGTGTAACTGGTAAAATAAGAAAGCGTGTTTGGATTGATTCTCAAACAGAAGATGAAATAAAAAAAGGAGTTGCCAATGCAAAAGATTGGTCTGAATATGATAATATTAGTGCTTCTGCTTACTTGCGTGCAAAAGAAGATTACTTAATGGGGATTAATTTTTCTCGTATTCTTACCTTAAAATTTGGTCCTACTATTTCAAAATTTATGAATACCAAATGGACTGTATTATCCGTTGGGCGTGTTATGACTTGTGTTCTTGGAATGGTTGTACGTAGAGAACGAGAAATCCGAACTTTCGTAAAAACACCTTTTTATCGTGTTATTGGAAGCTTTCAACTAGGAGAGCATTCATTTGACGGAGAGTGGAAAGCAGTGGAAGGTTCAAAGTATGTTAACTCTCCTTATTTATACAAGGAAAATGGATTTAAAACTAAGGAAAAGGCAGAGGAATTAATCTCACTTCTTGGAACGGGCTATCCATTAGAAGCTACTATACACTCCATTACAAAAAAGAAAGAAAATAAACACCCCCCTCTATTATTTAACTTAGCAGAACTTCAAAATGAATGTTCCAAACGATTTAAAATTAGTCCAGATGAAACATTAAAAATCACGCAGGAATTATATGAGAAAAAATTAGTAACCTATCCAAGAACAGATGCTAGAGTATTATCTAGTGCAGTAGCAAAAGAAATTTATAAAAACATTAGTGGACTAAAAAATTTTTCACCAGTAGCTACCTATGTAGAAGAAATTATGGAATCAGGCAGTTATAAATCCATTGGAAAAAGTCGATATACCAATGACAAACAAATTACAGACCACTATGCTATTATTCCTACTGGTCAAGGATTTCAAAATTTAAGGGCGATTTCTGGAACAACTGGTAAGGTATATGAGCTAATTGTACGACGTTTTTTAAGCATTTTTTATCCTCCTGCTGTATATCAAAAGTATTCCTTAGACTTATTACGAGAACAAGAGCATTTTTTTGCAAACTTTCGTGTTCAGGTAGAGGAAGGATATCTAAAAGTTGCAGGAACATCTTCCAGTAAAAAAGAGGACCCAAAAAAAGAGGAAAATGAAGAAGATATTAAAAATGATCCACAATTTATTGCTCAATTAAATACATTAAAAAAAGGAGCTTTGATTCCTCTCACAAAAACAGCCATCAAAGAAGGAGAAACTTCCCCACCAAAACGATACAATTCTGGTTCTTTAATTCTTGCCATGGAAAATGCAGGTCAATTAATAGAAGATGAGGAGTTGCGTGCTCAAATAAAGGGAAGTGGAATTGGTACCAGTGCTACAAGAGCAGAAATATTAAAAAAATTATGTAGTATTCAGTACTTGTCTTTAAATAAAAAGACACAAACTATAACTCCAACACTTCTTGGAGAATTGGTATTTGATGTAGTAGATAACTCCATGAAGCAATTGTTAAATCCTGAACTAACTGCTAGTTGGGAAAAAGGATTGTCTTATGTGGCAGAGGGAAGCATTACCTCAGAAGAATATATGGAAAAATTAGAAACATTTGTTCGCAATCGTACAGATTCCGTAAAACGAATTCAAAATCCATGGGCAATTCAAACACAATTTGCTCATACGTCACAAAGTTATCAAAAATAATAAAGTTAGTATTACTTAAAAAAGAATTATATTTTTAGTAACAATAATAAAAATAATTTATATCATTAGATAACTAATGACAATACATATAAAATATTATAATAGGAAATAGGAGAGTATTTATGTTTCAAGAACTAACAATCAAACAATTATACACAACAACAGAAACTATTGCCAAAGAACTACTAGATGTACATACTTATCCATGGGAAGTGCTTTCAGATATTGGAGCGTTTATTATTCAACTTGGAAAACGCTTACCAAGTGATATCTTTGAACAAGTAGGAGAACATATATGGATTGCAAAAAATGCTAGTATTGCACCAACTGCTTCCATTACTGGTCCTTGTATCATTGATGAACAAGCAGAAATTCGACATTGTGCCTTTATTCGTGGTAATGCTATTGTAGGAAAGAAAAGTGTAGTAGGAAATTCTACCGAATTAAAAAATGTAATTTTATTTAATAATGTTCAAGTTCCTCATTATAACTATGTGGGAGACTCTATCTTGGGAGCTTATTCCCATATGGGAGCTGGCTCTATTACATCAAATGTAAAATCCGATAAAACATTAGTAACTGTTACATTTCAAGGAGAACGCATTGAAACAGGCTTAAAAAAATTTGGAGCTATGCTTGGAGATTATGTAGAAGTTGGATGTGGTAGCGTACTAAACCCTGGTACTATTATAGGTGCACATTCAAATATTTACCCACTTTCTAGTGTGCGTGGTGTGGTAAATGCTCATAGCATTTATAAAAATCAAGGGGAAGTTGTAGAAAAAGAACAAAGAAATTAAATAGTAAAATAGCAAACGATGAATGGTTAATTTTATAAGAAATATATTATAAAAATGAGGAATGGTATCTTCTTAGAAACGAAAACTACCACTCCTCATTTTTTTTCTTGTCGTACCTATATTACGACTTTCTTCCTCTATAAATCTTCATATTCTTCTTCATAACTTTCTAAAAATTCATTGA
>CAJFOH010000135.1 GCA_904395845.1 uncultured Lachnospiraceae bacterium | reverse complement strand
TTACTAAATACATTCGATATCCTTTTTCTTCTATTAAAATTGTATGGTTTAACCATACCTTTGCTCCAGTCATAACTTCCATACATTGTCTATTTTGTAGCTCATCTGGCAATTGATAAGAAATTGGAGTTTTATTTTTATTTAAAAATACATATAAGGTTTCGTTTTTTGATGTTTTTTTATAAGCCAGTAATTCACTGGAATGTTCTTCTTTACTAACAATCCACTCAATATCTATGGTTCTAAAACATTCATATTGTCCACGCAGTTTAATTAATGTTTGAAGAAAGGAGCGTAAATTTTTATTCTGTTTTTCTTCGTCCCAAATCATACATTGTCGATTGCTATGTTCTCCACCACCCATACCAATTTCTCCACCATAATATATACATGGAGTTCCAGCAAAGGTAAATTTCTTGTGGAACACCGTCTTTTATTTCCCCATCAAAAATTGGTTTTTCTTTATCAAGAATATGGAAATAGTCAATATATTTGGATTTTGTTCCATTTTTCAATACGTCTTGCCAAAATGGGTGATAAAATCCACAATGATTAAACACTGCATCTAACATTACTTTAATTCCACGTTTATGTGCCTCTTCTACTAACTGACCTAACGTTTCGTTATTTCCAAACTCTTTGTCAATGGTAAAATAGTCCGATGTATCATACTTATGAGAACTTGGTGAAGCAAACATAGGCGTAAAGTAAATTCCTGTAACTCCAAGGGATTTAATATAATCTAACTTTTGTATAATCCCTGCTAAATTTCCACCAAATTTTTTTTCTGCACCATCAAGTTCATCACTTCCCCAAGGAAGAACATCTCTATCATCATTTGGTGTTCCATTGCAAAAACGTTCTGGAAAAATTTGATACCATACTGTATTTCCTACCCAATTTGGTGCTTCGTATAAATCTTCTTCATTAATAAATGGATAGTTAAAATAGTTAAATAAATTGTATAATACAGATTCATCTAACGTATATGGCACTTTTCCATGACAGCCAATGATATACTTTTCTTCTGCATTTTCTACAACAAAACAATATTTTGTACGTTTAGACGGAATACCTGTTATTTCTACAAACCAACAATCGTGTTCTAGTGTTTCTTGCTCTTTTTTCATAAAGGTTCGAACTACAGACTGTTTATCAAAATCATAAATACCAGAGCCATCATTTCTAGGTACCCAGTTAAATGGGTCAACAGCTAATACTTCTACGGCTGTTACATCCTCTCTTGCCGTTTTTAATCGTAAATTTAAGGTATCCTCATTATATGCATAGGAATACTCACTTTTAGGTTGATGTATAATTTCTGAAAAATTCATAACTCACTCCTATGTTTTTTATTACTCACTTGCTACTAATGCATCAAAGGCTTCTTGTGCTTTTTTTGCACCCCCAACCATCAACAAAACTTTCTACTACTTTATCCCATGTTCCTGTTCCTTGTGCATATTCAAGAAGTGCAGAACCAACACCATTTTTCCAGTTTTCAGATGGCATTGTTGTAAAGTTCCAGCTTACTGGTGTCTTTTTTGCATCGTTATATTCTTGATTTGCTTTTACTAATGGATTTTCTGGAAGATAATCTGTCATTGTAGTAAATGGAGTTACAAATTTCATGTCATTTGCAAGTGCCTCTCTACCTGTGTCACTTTCTACTACCCATGCTAAGAAGTCAAGTGTTGCCTTAATATCTTCTTCCTTTGCATTTTTGTTTACACACCAGTAGTTTTCAGAACCTGTACATAATCCTTGATTTTCTTCTCCATCAACACCGATATAAATTGGTAACATACCCATATCTTCATCTGCTACTTCCATACCAGTAATATCATTGAATGCCCATGTACCATTTTGGTAGAATACTGCTTCTCCTAATGCAAATTCAGAAGATGCATCATCTACTGTTTTAGAGGAAATCATACTTGGTTCACAAGTAGAGTTGTTAATATATAAATCCCAAACGTTTTTATAATTATCTAAGTAAGTTCCTTTGATTGCTTCTGTTGATGTAATTCCATCTTTTTGATATTCATAGTACACTGGAAGATTTGCTAAATGTGTTTTAAATCTCCAGTCTGAAGAAGAATCCATACCAGAAGATGTAAATGCTCCTTCAATACCAAGAGTATCTTTGTTTGCTTGGATATCTTCTACTACCTTTTTAAATGTGTCAAAGTTATTAATATCGTCCACTGATGTTACCACAGCATTTGGTAATTCAAAGTACTTATTTAATAATGCTTTATTATAAATAATTCCGTAAGTTTCAATTACATATGCAATTCCTTTTACTTCATTGCCATCTTTTAATGCATAGTCATCACTTGTAAGGTATTTATACACTTGACTATCTGATAAATCATAGCAGTAATCATTCCAAGTAGCTAACCCTACTGGACCATTTACTTGGAATAAAGTAGGAGCATCGTCTTTTGCCATTTCAGACTTTAATTGGGATTCATAAGTTCCTGATGCTGCTGTTTGCACATCTACTTGAATTCCTGTTTCCTTTGTATATTCCTTTGCAAGCTCAATCCAATCATTTGCTTGTTCTGGTTTGAAATTTAAGTAATATACTTTCCCAGCTTTTTCACCTTGATTAGAGTTATCCCCACTTGCTCCATCATTTTTTTCACTACCACACCCTGCAAGTAAAGAACCTGCCATTGCTGCACTTAATAATAATGCCATTGTTGATTTTGACTTCATAATAGTTTCCTCCCTATTTCAATCATTCTCTTTTTTTGTTACCCTTAGTATATATTTTCCCTTCATTTTTTACAATAACACAAATCATAGAAATATAACACATTTCCACGTTATTTATATTGTATATAAATATTGTTATTTTTCTATTTACCTTGTATATATTGTCGAATTTTTAACAAACAACTAAAATCCTATACTACTTATAACAAAAATAACGGTAAATAAAAACCGACCCTGTATCGTTAGATATTTTCTAACAATATAGAGTCGGTTTACTGTTTTCCTAGTTGGCAGTGAACACCGTTTCCTCGCCATAAATTGCATAGGAATTTTTTCCTGCTTTTTTCGATTGATACATAGCTTTATCTGCCTTTTCAAATACAGCAATATAATCATCATCGTGATTCATAAGAGTAATTCCAATGCTTGCTGTAATGGAAATCTTTTCTAATTCTTCAAAGCGTAGATTGTTTAATCCTTTCATAAAGTATCTACACCAGTTTTCTACACTTTCCTTACTAAATAGTTTTGTCATAACAACAGAAAACTCATCGCCACCAATTCGTCCAATAAAGTCAGTATTTCGAATAGTATCTTTTAATAATTGGGCAAATTGTTTTATAACAACATCTCCTACTGCATGACCATATACATCATTAATGGATTTAAAGTTATCAATATCTATAATAATTAATGCATCTTGTAACACATTGTCTTTATCAGCTTCTAAACATTCTTTTACTTTTTGTTCAAATGCTACCTTATTATAAACACCTGTAAAGCTATCTAATTTGTTTTTCTCTCTTAGCTCTTCGTTTTTCTTTTCCATTTGTCTTCTTTCATCTTCCATTTCTTTTAAATGGATTTTTGATAGAATACCAATGCTTTCATTTTTTAGCTTTGCTTTTTTTCCATCATAAACAACTTGACGAAATGCTAACAAAGATTCACAAAGAGCTTGTCTTTCTTCTAATACTTCCCACAATCTTATTTTATAATTAATTAGGCGCTCCTTAAACTCATACCCTTTAAACTGATTGAGAGCATCTTCTGTTTGTTCAATAATCACTTTTGCTAGGGAATAATACTCTATACGAAAACATACCTCAATAATTTCAAAAATAAACCCTGCAAAATAAGAGTCTAGTGGCATTTTTCCTAAATAATTTAAAATTTCTTTTACTCGTTCTTCTATATTTTCTTTTGTATCAGACTGTAATGTTTCCTTTGTATTACTTCCCAATTCAATTAAAACATGATTTCCTAGTAAGGTATAATATACCAATGGGATTTTTCTAAAGTCTTCTTTTAATAGATGGGCTTTTTCCCACTCCAATGCTTTATTATATTTCTTTAACCGCACATATGCATTAACAATATTAATATTTAAAATTGCCTGTGCTAAAGAACCTCGGTTTACTTCATGTTCCACTTCTACTTGATAGGATTTTAAATAATATTCCAATGAAATATCATATTTTCCTAAATCAAAAAATACAGAGCCAATATTATTTAAAATTTGAGCATGAAGTCCCATATAATTATACTTTAGACTAAGATGATACCCCTCTAATAAAAATTCTATGGCACTGGTTCGCTCATTTAAGTATATATAAGCAGTAGCTTCCACCATACATAATCGTATGTATATGTCATAATACTCTTTTTCTTTTGATAATTCTTTCCCCATTAAACAATATCGCAGTGTTTCCATTACATTATTATATGCTAATTGACAAGTTGCATGAAAGTAATATGCCAATACTTCGGAATAGCTATTTCCCATTAGTTTTGACTTTTCTTCTAAAATAGTTGCATATTCTCTCATACTTTCAAAATCACCGTTTACTTTACTATTGTGTAATGTATCAATGAGTGTTTGAAACATGGGGTCATAAAATACTGTTTCCATTGCTATTCTCACCACTTCCTACTTTTATTTTTATCTCATTTGCTTTCTTTTTATACGAGAAAAACATATAATGTATCCCTGACTAATATATGCTTTCATATGGTATTTTTTTTCTATATAACACTTATTATTCTGTCTTTTTATTATATGTTTTTCTCTATATGATTACATAAAATGTTTTTCAAATTCATCAAGAGGAATTGGCTTGCTATAATAATATCCTTGTCCATACGCTGAATGTGTTGTCTTAATAAAATCTTCATTTTCTTTATTCTCAACACCTTCAATAACAATACTAATTCCTATTTCATTGGCAATCTCGGTAATATAACGGATGATAATTCCTTTTCTACCTTCTTCCATTGTTTTTCTTAGGAAAATACGGTCTAGCTTTAACTCGTCTACATGTAAATTTCCAAGAACATTTAAGGAAGAATATCCACTACCAAAATCGTCTATAGAAACTCGAAATCCTTCTTTTTGTAAGTTCATTACAATTTGATTCATTTCTGCTAAATCTTCCATTGCTGTGCTTTCAAGGATTTCTAGGGTTAATAGATGTTTTGGCACTTGATATTTATCTGCAATTTGACACAGTAGTTGTACATAGTCTTCTTTGTAGAACAATAGCTTACATTGGTTAATAGATAGGGAAAGGACTTTTTGCCCATTATCTATCCATTTGCGGATAATTCTACATGCTTGTTTAAACATATATAAATCTAAATTGACGCAGAATCCATTTTCTTCAAAGTCTGGAATGAATTGGTCTGGGAATAAAACAGTGCCATCACTTAATACCCAACGTACCAATACTTCTGCACTGGTAAACTCATCTGTTTCCAAATCTTTCTTTGGTTGTAGATATACTCGAAATTCTTCTTTTTCAATAGCTTCGTATTTGTGACTATCCACATAAAAATGAAGGTCAGAAAGCTTCTTTGTAATCTTTGACCAAAACGTAATTTGGTTTCCTTTGTTTTTCTTAGATTCTTTTAATGCAAATATTGCTAATTCAATATGATCTGACAATTGCTTTTTCCCATCTTTTGCATATAAGGTAACACCAACTGCAAGTTCTACATGATATTTATTAAAGTTTTCCTTTGCACTCTCTTGAATACGACTCATCAAATGTTGCATACGTGATTTGATTACATCTTCATCAGAATCTGCCATTGCAATAAGGAATTGGTCTGCATTTTCTCTACAATACACTTCCCCTTGTATTAGCTCTTCCTTAATAAGCCTACTCATTTCACACAATAGGATATTGGCTTTTTCCATTCCAAACATTTTATTAATGTATAAAAACTTTTTTACATTAATAACAGCAATGGACTGTATCTTCTCCTCATTTCTATCTACTTCTATTTTAAACTTTTCTAAATTATAACTGCCTGTTAGTGGATCATAAAAGGCAAGATTTTCTAGTTCCTTTCTTCCCATTAATGCTGTTCGATACATATAAATATTTAAAATAAATACAATGAGTAAAATGCCCACTAAGTATCGTTGTCCATGACGGATTCCTTGATATAATGAGTCAAATACTGTATCAGAAGTACTTGTGTACATTAAATACCAATCATAATACTGTAATGGTTCAAATACTACATAATAGCTATTCCCTTCATAATCAAAATGTACTGTAAACTTTTCTCTTTGTGCCATTCCTGCCTTTACTTGCTCTACAGTATCTTCTGGTAATACATTTAAACTAAATAAATTTCTATCTTCTGTTAACTCAAAAGTACTTTGCTTGGAATATACAAGAAAATCTCCTTCATCGTTAATTAAATCTACATTTTCTGTTAAATGTTCCAGCGACTTAGAATAATTTAATAAATCATCATATAAATCTAAGTTTTCACTGGCAGCTAATACCCCAACAATTGCACCATCTTTATATACTGGGACAGAAAATGCCAAATAATTTTCTCCTGTTTCTTCATCTTCGTACACATCAGAAATACTAGGAATTCCCTGTTGCGCCTCTTCCACAACTCGTTGTAATTCTGGAGATAGTTCAGAAATATGTACATTCATTCTTACAGGTTCTTCTAAGGTAGAAACCATTCCCATTCCATCGGTTCCAAAAAAGCCCATGCGATAAAATCGATTTTGTATGTTTGACTGTTCTAAACTTTCCATAAATTCCTGATCACCGTATAGCTCTCGCCTCTTTAAAAACGGTCCAAGAGAATTTAACAATTCAAAATTGGCTTCAATTCGTCCATCTACCTTAATTCGATACTCTGTAATGCTAGATTCAATATTTAACTGTTCTGACTTCTTTTGAATATTTTTCAAGGAATGAATAATAAAATAAGCTGCAATTAATATAAATGCCATTAAACTTATCATAATAATGGTCGTTCCAACCATTCTCTTTTTTAATCCTCTTTCATCCACAACGTCCTATTCTCCTATTTTCACTAAGATATTCCATTGGTCCATAGAATCATTGACCAATGGAATATGAAATAAACAAGCTACTATAAAGCTTTTTATACTCATTCGCCCTTTTTATGTATATACTTTTTTTCAAACTCTGCTAATGGAATTGGTCTACTATAACAATATCCTTGTCCAAAATCTGCATTTGTAGTTTTTATAAATTCTTCATCTTCTTTTGTTTCAACGCCTTCTACAACGATTGATACTCCCATTTCCTTTGCAATTTCTGTAATATGACGAATAATAATTTTGTTCTTTTCTTCTTCCATTGTCTTTTTTAAGAAGATACGGTCTAACTTTAATTCATCTACTTGTAAATTTCCAAGAACATTTAAAGAAGAATATCCGCTTCCAAAATCATCAATGGAGATTCTAAATCCTTTTCTTCGTAATGCTTTTACGATTTGATTCATTTCATCTCCATCATCCATAGCAAGATTTTCTAAGATTTCTAATGTTAATAAATGTCTTGGCACACCATATCGGTCAGAAATTTCACATAAAAGTTCTACATAATTGTCTTGATAAAATAGTAACTTGGATTGATTCACTGATAATCCAACTACTTCTTTGCCTTCATCCATCCACTTACGAATGGTTTGACAAGTCTTTGTAAACATATAAATATCTAGGTCAACACAAAATCCACTTTCCTCAAAATCTGGAATAAATTGATCTGGGAAAATCATGGTACCATCTGGCTTTATCCAACGAACTAACACTTCCGCTGTATCAAATAAGCCTGTTTTTAAGTTTTTCTTTGGTTGCACATATAATTGGAATTCCTCTTGTTCTAAGGCTTCATGCTTATGACTATCTACATAGAAGAGAATATCGGAAAACTGCTTCATAATTTCAGACCAGAAAGCAATTTGACTTCCTTTTTCTTTTCTACCTTCTTTTAGTGCAAATATACTTCGCTCAATACAATTTTGCACATCATCTGTAAGAATGGCTGCACCAATTAATAC
The DNA here is from genome assembly GCA_904395845.1 of uncultured Lachnospiraceae bacterium. Classification (GTDB taxonomy): domain Bacteria; phylum Bacillota; class Clostridia; order Lachnospirales; family Lachnospiraceae; genus Fimimorpha. The sequence goes on along the minus strand of CAJFOH010000135.1, from coordinate 2,808 downwards.
TTGTACCTGATATCCATGATACAAAACTTCAGAGGAACGCTCAATACTTTTTATAATATTGAAAAATCTCTCTTCAACAATTTCCTTTTGGTCTGTACTTAATGCAATGAAAAATTGATCGGAATTTTCTCTACAATAAAACTCATCTGGCGTTAGATATCGTTTAATAATTTTTGCGATATTATAAAGTAATTCATCTCCATTTTTTCTACCAAACATTTTATTCACATACTGGAACTTTCTTACATTCAATACTGCAATCGCTTTTATTTTACCTTGTCTATTATTTACCTCCTCCTTAAATTTAGAAAAATTGTAGGAATGTGTTAATTGGTCATAATAGGCTACTTGTTCTAGTTCTTTCTTACCTTTTGCCATATTCTTATAAAACCACATATTAGCAATAAGAACAATGACTAATATAATACTTAGGTAAATCTGACTACTTTTTATATTATTATAAAATTGATTTAGCACTGCATTGGTACTATCTGTATAAATCAAGTACCAATCCACAGAATCAATTGGCATAAACATACTAGGATAAGTCTTTCCATTATAGGTAAAATCCACCTGAAATGTTTCCTTATTTCCTGTCTTTTCCTTTATTATCTGCAAATCTTTATTGGAATAAGTACCAAATTCATAAAGATTTGTATCATCGGAAATATCTATTACACTTTTCCCTGAATGTACCAGTAGATTTCCTTCTGCATCAATCAAGTCTACATTTTCTTGATCTCCATCTTTATAACTTGCGTAATTTAGTAACTCTTTTAAATCTTGCAATGGATAACTTCCAATAAGTGCGCCTACAATCTCATCATCATTATAAATTGGTACTGATAGAGCGATAAAAGGTTCTTTATAATCAACATCTGTATAAAGCTCAGAGATGCTTTGTTCTCCCTCTAGTGACTTCTTCACTATTTTTTGTACTTCTGGAAATAAATTTATGAAAACACCATCTTGTACCTTATTTTCCGCTGATACTTTAATCATAGAATTTTTTTTATCGTAATATCCAATTCTAACAAAACTACTATTTTCTTGGGAACGTAATAGCACTTGCCCAATATCTTCTACTCCAACACTATCTACATTGGAGAGAAAAGGAGCGATAGAATTTAATAATTCAAAATCCGATTCTATTTTATTATCAACTTTTAGTTTGTATTCTGTAATTCTTGATAACATGGTAATCTTTCTAGATTCATTTTGAATATTTCGTAGTACATTTACCATAACACTACCACCAACTACTACACATACAATAAGAATAATTAAAATACTGGTAGCCCATGTCATCTGATTCTTTAATCGACGCTCTTTCATGTTATATCTCTCCTATATTTGTTTTATCTATTTATCACACTAAAACAACAAAAAAATTATAGAATGAGAATATTCATTTTAATATCTCTCCTATTTTTACTCTCCATTCTATTAATTGAATCGTAAGCAATATTATATAATACTTTTATCTATTTGTTCATTTATCATATACTGCCTATCCTATTTATTATCTTATAAGGTATATCAACTTTGAATTTGTAAAGATGAAATTTATAAGACTCCACCTTCATAAATAAACATACATATATATATTTGTATTTTATCAAATTGATACCTTTGTATTTATTTATATACAATGATAAGAATCGCAAGCTATGGCTATTCTATCATCATTTTATTATTTTATCGTATTAAATATATCATATCTTCCTGTGAATTTCAAACTTTTTTTACATTTTTTTCTTTCAAAGTAAATTTTATCTTGTGTGTTAAATTCTTTTTTGTTTTCCTATATGTTTTCTTTTCTGTATTGTTGGGATAAAAGAAAAGAGAGTACACCCAATCGTCTATGACTGAATGTACTCTCTTTTTCATATATTAAAAGGGGAGAATTTGATATAATATAGAGAAAGTGAAAAGTATTGTTTGTTTACAAATGTTTCTTTACAAACGTTTGTTTCCATATCTTGTTTTTTAATGGTTTTATCCTTCGATTTCAACGTAACGTTTTTGTTCTACTTCTGGTGCTTTTTCTACTTTTGGAATGTCTAATGTTAAAACTCCATTATCAAATTTTGCTTTAATATCAGACTCTGAAACAGAATTTCCTACGTAGAAACTTCGACTACAAGAACCACTGTAACGTTCTTTACGAATGTATTTTTTCTTTTCGTCTTTGTCTTCTTTTGAAGTATCTGTACTAGCTTGAATCATTAAATATCCATCTTTTAACTCAGCTTTAATATCTTCTTTTTTAAATCCTGGTAAGTTGATGGATACTTCATATCCATTGTCTGTTTCCTTTACATCTGTACTCATTAGATTTTGATCCATACGAGAAAGCCCAAAGCCTTTCATTGTAGGCATATCAAAAAAATCATCCAATAAGTTTTCTCCAAATAATCTTGTCATTAACATAAGTCATTCCTCCAATCTGTTTCATACTTTAGTATGTTTCATACTTTGGTATGTTTCATATGATAATATGTTTCATACGTAAGGATAATAGATTTCCTTCATGCGTTTCATACCTTAGTATGTGTGTTTTTATAATTTTTATAGCTATACTATGAAATAGTTTTACTATAAAATAGCTATACTATGAAATAGTTTTGCTATGAAATAGTTTTGCTATAAAATAGCTATTAGAACTGGTATCAAGATTTAATTTTTTATCTTGTCCTTTGTTCTGTAACTGTTATAACTCTTTCACTTAAATTTGTCAATCAATTTTACTATAACTTAATTATTTTTATTTTATTTCGTATATTTTCTTATTTTTTATTTATTTTA
>CAJFOH010000134.1 GCA_904395845.1 uncultured Lachnospiraceae bacterium | reverse complement strand
TATCCTTTGATGGTCTTGCTGTCGGTTTTAGTACGGGAATTAGTAACATTCCTATTATCTATATATTGATAACCTCTCTTGTTATTGAAGGAATTAGCATTATAATTGGTTCTTATATTGGACAAAAAATATGTAAACACCTGCCAATCGACTTTTCTTGGACTAGTGGGTTCTTACTCATATTGTTAGCCATTGTAAAATTACTTTCTAAATAACCCAAATAAAATCTATTTTAATATAAGAAAAAAGCCTTGATAAACTATCAAGGCTTTTATGCGGGTGACAGGAATCGAACCTGCACGGTCTCCCACTAGATCCTAAGTCTAGCGCGTCTGCCAGTTCCGCCACACCCGCATGGTGTGTTGTCTTGTTGACTACTCTCATATAATATCATAAGAGTTTTCTCTTGTCAACTATTTTTTTAATTTTTTTAAATTCTTCTATGTTCACGAAATTTCAAACGATTGCTACAATCCTTTTGCATTGAAAACGCAAAGGTTACAGTATCATCTCTGTAACCTCTACAAAATACTCCAACAATTTTTTTGTAATAAAGTACCATAACTATTTTGTTGAATTAATATTGGAAAAGAGTTTTTCTAATGGTTACGTCAAAACAACTTTTCTATGCAACATTCAAAATATCTTCTATTATGAAATCTTTACAAAATCACTTGCCCCATGTTTACAAACTGGACATACAAAATCTTCTGGTAATTGTTCCCCTTCATAAATATATCCACAAATTTCACAACGATATCCAACTTTTACTTCTTCTTTTGGTTGTGGCTTTGGTTTTATATTTTGTTGGTAATAATCATAAGTAACTGTTGGTACACTACTTAATACCTTCGCATCTGTTACATCTGCAAGAAACATAGTATGTGTTCCTAAATCAATGGTTTGTACTACTTTTCCAGAAATATAGGCATTTGTATATTGAGCAATATAGCAAACTCCATTTTCTGCTCTTGAGTACCCTTCTAACTCTTCAAATTTATTAACGTTCTTACCTGTCTGAAATCCAAAATGTTTAAATATACCAAATGGAGCTTGTGTGGTTAATACAGATAGATTAAATGTATTTGTTGCTAATATCATATCATGAGTTTTATTTTGCTTATTGACAGTTACTGCAATTCTATTTGGAGTAGAAGTCACTTGAATTGCTGTATTTATAATACAACCATTATCCTTTTCTCCTTCGTTTGCTGTTAGTACATACAAGCCATAGCCAATTTTAAACATTGCTTTATTATCCATATACACTTTCCTTTCTTTTATTCTTTTCCTATTACAAGATACTATTTGTTCTATACCATCTTATTTAGTACGCTTCAATATCTTATTCTTTTACTTCGTATCAATGTTCTTTTTGTAAATGTCTACATACACTTATTATACATGATACTCATAATGATACAAGTAATTTTTTTCTAATCTATCAATGGACATTCATACAAATATTAGAGTTTTTATTTAAAGTGCTTCTAGCATTTTTTCAGGATTTTCTGCAGCCTTAACGTTAGAAAATGCCTGTTCAATAATACCATTTTCATCAATAATATAAGTACTTCTTACAACACCCATTACTTTTTTTCCATACATATTTTTTTCTTTCCATACATCATACGCTTGAATCACTTCTAATTCAGAATCGGATAGAATAGGAAAGGATAACTCATACTTTTCTGCAAATCTCTTATGAGAAGCAACACTATCTTTACTAATCCCAAGAACAATAGCATTTTTTTCTCCATATTCACCCATACGTTCTGAAAATCCGCATGCTTGCTTTGTACATCCTGGTGTATTGTCTTTTGGATAAAAATACAGTACTACTTTTTTCCCTAGAAAACTTGATAATGAAATATCTTCTCCATCTTGATTTTTTAATGTAAATTCTGGTGCTTTCATTCCAACTTCTAACATAAAAATCCTCCTTAATCATAATATCCCTATTTATTTTCATTTATTATAGCACAAAAAAGGCAAGGTGTAAAATCCTTGCCCTTTTGCCCTTCTTCCAAATAATTATTTATAATTATTTATAATTATTTATGATTATTGATAATCAAATACATTAATCCACTTCATTAAAAACTCTTTTTCAAAGTCATTATTTTTTGTTAATTGTGCTGCTGCAACAATTGGTAACCATTGTTGTACATATTGTTTTGCAGTATCACTCTTTTTACAGAATAAATCCAAATATAAGTCAGCAAGCTTTTGATCTTTTAAAGCAAATAATAAATAAGTCATTGCAGCATCTGCACTAGCATTTCCCTGTGTTGCATGTGCCCAGTCAATAATAGACATACTTCCATCTTCTCCTACAATAACATTACTTGGGTTGTAATCTCCATGACAAACTTTATCATGTTTTGGCATTCCTTCTAATCTTGTCAAAAGGTCATATCGAGCAGTAGCATCTAATTCCTTTAAACTATTAATTTGTCTTGCCAATTTATCCTTTAATTTATTAAGAAGTGGTGCTTTTTTGCTATGTACTTGTAATTGTAAATCAACAAATTGTGACATATAATCATTTACTTTTTCTGGATATTCTTTCATTAATTCTTCTAATGTTTTTCCAGCTTTATATTCAATAACAATCGCCCATTTTCCATCAATTTCTTGTACTTCTTTTAATTTTGGAATATTAAGTCCTGTTTCTTCTACTCTTGCTGTATTCAATGCTTCATTAAATACATCTGCTTTTGAATGAGATGATTCAAATATTTTTACAATACCTTCCTCACATTTGTAAACCTCTTTATGTGTGCGCTTTACTATTAGGTCTTTTTTTGTTAATTTCATATGTGACACCTCCTGTATGTTATGTAATGTTGTTTTATTATATCACTTCATTTAGACATTTTCAATACTTTTATTTATTATTTCTATTTATTTTTGTATATTTTAATAATCTATATAATATTCTTTTATTCATTTATTCGTTATATATTATTATCATTCTTTTTTATTTATACTATTTTTATACTTTTTTATCTATTTTATATTTTTATATTATTCTTTTATTGCTATAATAAAATTTATTGTTGCAATAAAAAAGTATAAGCCTAACTTTTGCCCTTTACTTTCTAAATTTCTCTAAAAAGGAATATTCCTTGATACTACAAATCTCTTATGCTATAATATTTTTAATTTTTTGTAGTTTTTCTACCAGTATTATGACAAACTATCTTTTATGACAACAACTATATGCTTTACAACATTTAACCTCTACATCATTCCTAATGATTAATGGTTTATTTTATGCACCATCCCACTTGTTAAAGCATAGAGAAAGGGAGAAATGAAACTAAAGCATAGAGAAAGGGAGAAATGAAACAATGGAACAATTACATACATCCAATAATGATACAGACTTACGCCACTTTTTTCATACTTTTTTTACTTATTATCTGATTGATAAACATACCGATACTCTATCCTCTATGGTTGCAGATGATATTTCTTTTGTCCTTTCAAAGGGAACATTCTCTGGATATAAGAAATCTCAATTTTTAACACTACTTCCAAAAGCATTTGCCTATAATATTGCTATAAAATCATTCCAAATCACTCAGTATCAGGAAACCCATTTACCTAACTCTAATATTTCCCATATTTTTTGTACCATGGAAAAATATGAAGCAAACAAGCTTTGTGATGCTGATACCATTACTTCCTATATTACTATGACTGTAATGCAAACAAAACATTCTTATGTTATCTCTCAATTACATATTTCAGATATAGAAAATACGTCAGTTATGAATAATTATTTAGGTTTATATTTTGCTCCTAACACCATACATCATTTAAATAAAAAAAGTAGAAATGAACTAATGAAAGTATTAAGTGAAATGCTTCCTGTTGGGATTATTGGAGTTTTTTTAGATTATGATTTTTCTCTTTTTGTAATTAATGATAAGATGTTAGAAATGATTGATTATACCTATGAAGAATACTTAGAGGCAACTCATGAACAATTTGGAAATTCCATTCATCCTGAAGATATGTATATTGTAGATGAAATTTTAAATACATTAAAAAACAGTGATTCCTACGACGTGGAATACCGTATCAGGCGAAAAGATGGATCGTA
>CAJFOH010000133.1 GCA_904395845.1 uncultured Lachnospiraceae bacterium | reverse complement strand
GGAAAATGGTTTGTTCCTATTTTTGCACCAATTGGACTTGGATTTTGGCAAATTGTAGTTGCATTAATTGCTGGTATTTCTGCAAAAGAAGTAGTAGTATCTAGCTGTGCTGTTTTATTTGGAATTGTAAATGCAAGTTCTCCAGAAGGAATGTCTGAGTTTACAAATGCGTTACAAGGTATTGGATTTGGTTCATTAAATGCGTTCTGTTTAATGGTATTTTGTCTTCTTTATGTACCATGTGCAGCGGCTCTTGCAACTACTTATAAAGAATCAAACAGTTGGAAATGGACAATATTTACTGGAGGTTTCCAATTGGCTGTGGCTTGGGTAGTTACATTTATTATTTATCAGATTGGTTTATTATTCTAAAAATAGGTTTTTAAATAATCGATTCTTAAGAATATGCTTTAAAGAATAAGTTTAGGAGATTATCCTTTAAAAGAACATATTAAAAAACGATTATTCACACATATCTCACACATATATTGTAGGAATACACAAGGAGAATTCATAAGTAATTCTCCTTGTACTTACTAACTAAGAGTAGTAAAGGGCAAAAGTATTAAAAGTGATTTTCTCACAGGTAACCATATCTTTCGTCTTTCATAACGTGACAAACAATACTTACTTTCTCTAAGTAGCTATTGGTAAAATGTTTCTTATTAGGAGGGTATCGTATGAAAAAGCAAACAATAACTTCTTATTACTTCCCTATCTATAAGGGAAAATTATTTTTTATTATCTTATCGTATGTATTACTTTAATCATTGCATTTTTTATTCCAATACAAATCAGTGGGTTTATTGACAAATCAATTGAAGCAAAAACCATTTGGAACGTTCATTTAATGTCGTTAGTTCTCGTTTGTGTTGCAGAGATGGTTTTTTCTTCTCTAAAAGATGAAATAAATATTCGTTTATCCAACAAAATATCATTTCATTTGGAATATATCATTGCTGACAAAATCAAACACTCCAATTATGAACAAGTTAAGAAATATGATGACGCTTATTTGGCACAACGAATGAATAACGATTCTGTAATTATTGGCGATTATGCTTGTGAAAAACTTCCGTATTTTGTTGCAGATGTGCTATTCATTGTTTCCATTCTTTGCTATTTAATGGTAATTGATTGGGTGCTTGGTTGTATTTTCATCATAGGAACAATTATTTATATCATTTCTTATATGATAAGTAATAAATATCTATTTCGTTTTGCTGAAAAAATGTTTGAGGCACAAGCTAGATTCTTTTCTATGCTAAGCGACCAATTTAATAGTGTTTTGTTAATTAAAATTAATTCTTGGTATGAGGAAAAAAATAAAGAATTTAAAAATGTAGTAGAAGATTTCTATACTGATTCTCTTCATTACTTGCGATTGGATTTTCTCATTAAAAATGGTGGTATGTTTTTTTGTAGAATTTTAATGCTATTAGCCATGTGTGAAATAGGCATAAAAATTTTGCATGGAGAAGCGAGCATAGGAATGATGACAAGCCTAATTTTGTTTACTGAACTTATTGTTTCCAAGTTGAACTCAGCAAATACATTTGGTGACTCCTACCAAAAATACAAATTAGCAAGCAAACGATTGGTAGAATTAAATTCTTATGAACAAAAAATGAATGGAGAAATGAAACTATCACACATTGATTCAATACAACTATGCAACATAGCATATATGGCTGGAAGTCGTAAAATAACCTATCCTAATATTACCTTAAATAAAGGAACAATTTCTATTTTAAAAGGGGAGAATGGTGCAGGAAAAAGTACATTGATTCATTTGTTATTAGGAATTTTAACTGCTTGTGAGGGAAGTATTTCTTATAATCAGCAAGATATTCGTACCATTAATATGAATGATTTACGAAGACATATTATTGCTGTAAAAAATCAAACCCCTTACATTATTGATGGAACTTTGGAACGAAATTTATTGTTTGGAAATGAAAGGGAAACTACCAAAAATGTAAAGGAATTTGTGAAAACATTTTTAGGTTTTTCTAAATCAAGAGGTGGTCTTCAAATGGAAATTTCCCATAAGAATACGTCCTTATCAGGTGGAGAACAACAACGAATTGCAATTAGTAGAACATTATATAAAGATGCCGATTTTATTATATTAGATGAACCAACCAATGGACTAGATGAAGCTTCTAAGTATGAGTTACTATCTATCTTAAGAGAAATGAAAGATAAAATTGTGCTAGTTGTTACTCATGATGCTTGTTTTGATACAGTTGCAGGTTGTGTTATAGAGTTAAAATAATTTTTAAAAAAAGAGCCTCTTTAGAAAACGAAAGGCAGGCTCTTTTTTCTTTCTCTACATCTCCTCAAAATCCATTTGATTGTGCTTAAAAAACTTTCCAACCATGAAATCCCATTCTTTTTCCAATGACTTATCTAACGTAAATTGTTTCAAAGATGTTCCTGTTATACAATGAATCTCCCCATTACGATATATAATGTTAAGTAACAATCCTTCAATATCAAATTTTCCTGTAAGCCCTGTTTGTTGTACCAATTTTTCAACATTACTTTTGGACAATTTAAGTACAATTTTAAATGAGAGAGGAAGTTTGCTTCCTTTAATTAGGTGAAAACAAGTAGGACGTAACTGTTTCCAAAAACTATACTCCAAATCTTCCAATTCTTCTTTTTCCACATCATTAAAATAGTCTAGTTGTAACTTACCATCAATATGAAAGGTATTAGATGTTTGAATGGTTGCCTCACATACTAGAAAGCGGTCAAACACTTCCTTTACAAAAAGGGCAGAAGTGAATGCCTTAATATCTGTAATTTTATATGAAATCATAGAGCCTCCTTAGTTATTTTATACGTTTTATTTCTGTATTTTTGTTTTAGCAATTAGTTCTGTATGAAATATTCTTATTATATCTAAAATAAGAGAAAGAAGCAATACAAGGAAACAAAGTGGAGCAGAAATGAAAATAATCAGAGAAAATCTATTAGCATGCATTTTTGATAACATACTTGTTAACATTATTGTTTTCTTACCCTTGAATACGAATGAAGCTATATAGTATAATGCTATTTATAATCTTGATTCTAACTTTCAGTTTACTTTCAGTTTACTTTTAGTTTACTTTTAGTTTGCGAATAGTTAAAATCTTAGAAAAATAAAAAAATAGAAAAGGAGATTTTATGAAATTTATATCTTGGAACGTAAATGGTCTTCGCGCTTGCGTACAAAAAGGATTTTTAGATTTTTTCCATGAGGTAGATGCGGATATATTTTGTCTACAAGAAACAAAACTTCAAGAAGGACAAATTGATTTGGATTTGCCTAACTATTATCAATATTGGAATTATGCAAAGAAAAAAGGGTATTCAGGAACTGCTATTTTTACAAAGAAACAACCAATAAATGTATCTTATGGCATTGGTATAGAAGAACATGATATGGAAGGACGTGTCATTACTTTAGAATTTGAAAATTTTTACTTTATTACTGTTTATACGCCAAACTCCCAAAGTGAACTGGCAAGACTAGATTATCGTATGAAATGGGAAGATGACTTTCTTTCTTATTTAAAGAAGTTAGAAGAAACAAAACCTGTTATCTTCTGTGGAGATTTAAATGTAGCCCATAAAGAAATTGATTTAAAAAATCCAAAAACCAACCGAAAGAACGCAGGATTTACCGATGAAGAAAGAGAGAAGTTTAGTAAGTTATTAGATGAAGGATTTATTGATACCTTCCGTTATTTTTACCCAGAACAAGAAAATATTTACTCTTGGTGGTCTTACCGATTTAAAGCAAGAGAAAAAAATGCAGGTTGGAGAATTGACTATTTTTGTGTATCTAAAGCGCTAAAAGAACGTCTTGTAGATGCTAGTATTCTAACCGATATTTTAGGCTCTGACCATTGTCCAGTATTATTAGAGATAAAGGAATAGGATCAGGTTATTTTATAGAACTTGTCTATATTATCCATATTCCTTATAAAAATTATAGTATTCTATGAAAGGATATGCTATGATAATATTGCAAATTTATTTTTTAGGAGGCACCTATGACAAAGGATATTACACAATTATTAGAGGCTACCAATCGTGGTGTTAGCCCATATCATACTGTTTCTTATGGAATGGAATTATTAAGAAAAGAAGGATTTGAAGAATTAGATATTACAAAAGTTTGGGCGATTGACTATGGAAAAAAATATATGGTTAATGTTTATGGAACTACTCTTGTAGCATTTAAAGTAAACAAAGGTTTTGATTATGGACAAGGGTTCCGTATTTCCGTCGCTCATACCGATTGGCCATGTTTACGCATTAAGCCAAATCCAGAAGTTAGCACTGGAGCATATGCCAAATTAAATGTGGAAGTGTATGGAGGTCCAATTTTAAATACATGGCTTGATAGACCTTTATCTGTTGCTGGACGAGTAAGCTTAAAAGGGGAAAACATTTTCTCACCAGAAACCCGTTTGGTAGATTTTAAACGTCCGATTTTAACAATACCAAATGTAGCAATTCATATGAATCGTCAAGTAAATCAAGGGGTAGAATTAAACCCACAAATTGATATGCTACCAATTGTAGGACTTTTAGAAGATGGATTAAACAAAGACAGTTTCTTTTTAGATGCTTTGGCAAATGAATTACAAGTAAATAAGCAAGATATTTTAGATTTTGATTTATACATTTATAATCCAGAAGAAAGTTGTATGGTAGGCATTAACAATGAATTTATTTCTGCACCAAGACTTGATAATATTACTTCTTGTGTTGCTTGCTTAAATGGTATTATCCATGGAAATCGTGAAGAAGGAATTGACGTTATTGCACTATTTGATAATGAGGAATGTGGCAGTCAAACAAAGCAAGGAGCTGACTCTGTAGTATTATCTAATATTTTAGAAAAGTTAGTAACTTCCATGAATCGTTCTAGAAGTCAATTTATGGATATGGTAATGAATAGCTTTATGATTTCTGTGGACGTTGCTCATGCAATTCATCCAAATCATAATGAAAAATGTGATATTAAAAATCAGATTACAATGAATGATGGTGTTGCTATTAAAATGGAGCCAAACCAACGTTATGCAACTGATAGTAGCGCTGTTGCAGTAGTAGAGGGAATTTGTAAAAAATATGACATTCCATATAAAAAATTCTCTAATCGCTCCGATATTCGTGGCGGTGGAACATTAAGTTCAATTACTTGCTCTACACTACCTATGAAAACCGTAGACATTGGTGTTCCAATGCTTGCAATGCATTCTAGTCGTGAATTAATGGGTAGCAAAGACCAAGAACGTTTAAATGCTTTATTAGTAGGATTTTTCACAGAACAATAATTTTTTTATATAATTTATAAAAGAAACACAATTTCCCCCTTTTCAAAGTTATTTCTTTATGCTAGAATATGTAGTAATAAAAACTATGTTGTAACATTTGCATATTATTAGGAGGTTACTATATATGACATACAAAATCATTGGAGATAGCTGTTTAGATATAGCAGAAGAATATAGAAATGACGAACATTTTCAAATAATACCATTAACACTACAAGTAGAAGAAAAGCAATTTGTTGATGATGAAACATTTAATCAAGCAGAATTTTTAAAAGCAGTATCTGCTAGTCCAGAGTGTCCAAAGTCTGCTTGCCCATCTCCAGATGCCTACTTACAAGCATATAAAAATGCTGATGTTGATATGGTATTTGTAATTACACTTAGCCAACATCTAAGTGGCTCTTATAATTCAGCTATGCTTGCAAAAACAATGTACGAAGAAGAAGTAGGAGATGGTAAAAAAATCGAAGTTATTAGTTCCTTATCTGCTTCTGTTGGGGAAACATTAATTGCATTAAAGATTAAAGAATTAGCAGAGTCTGGTCGTTCCTTTGACTCTATTGTAGATAAAACATATGCATTTCGTGATGAAATGAAAACTTATTTTGTACTAGATACATTAGAAACCCTTAGAAAAAATGGTCGTTTAACAGGAATTCAAGCATTTTTTGCTAGTGCATTAAATATTAAGCCTGTAATGGCAGGAGATAAAGGGCATATTGTAAAATTAGACCAAGCAAGAGGAATGAATAAAGCCTTAGCTAAAATGGTTGATATTTTAATTCAGCAAGTACCTAATACAGAAGATAGGGTGTTAGCTATTGCCCATTGTAACTGTCCAGAACGTGCTCATATGTTAAAAAATCTATTCTTAGAGAAAAAAGCATTTAAAGATGTAATAATAGTAGATACTGCTGGAGTATCTACTATGTATGCAAACGATGGTGGAATTGTTGTTGCTTGTTAAAAAATCTTTTAACATAATAGTAAGAGTTTACCTATTTGTAGACACTTACTACCAAACATATCTATAAAAATTAGGCTTTTACCAGTTATAGAACCTGTAAAAGCCTAGTTTTTTATTTTTTATAGATACATTTTATCCACGTTCTTGTTTCAAATATTTCTTTTCTATCCAGTTAATTATATGGTATAAAATCATTGCAATTATACATAAAATAACAATAGACATTAACACCAAATCTAATTGAAATACTTGACTTCCATAAATGATTAAATATCCAAGACCTTGCCTGGCCGCTAAAAATTCTCCAATAATGACACCTACAAGGCAAAGTCCAATATTAACTTTTGCATTACTAATAAGCATTGGAATACTTCCAGGAAGTAGCACCTTTGTAACAACTGTTTTCTTTGTTCCCCCTAACGTATATATCAATTTCATTTTTTCTAAATCCATTTGACAAAATCCAGTATATAGTGTAAGAATAGACCCAAAGATTGCAACAGAGATACCAGCAACAATAATCGTTGTAACTCCATTACCAAGCCATACAATAAGAAGTGGTGCTAAAGCTGATTTTGGTAAGCTATTTAACATAACAAGATATGGCTCTAGAATTTTTGATAAGGTTGGTACTAGCCATAGTAATAAAGAAATCATTACTCCTAACACCATAACAAGCAAAAAGCTAACTAACGTTTCCCATAACGTTGTGCCTATATGAACAAGTAATGTTCCATTTGATTGCATTTCAATTACTGTTTTTACAATTCTTGATGGACTACTAAAAATAAATGAATCTAAAATTCCAAATCTGGTTGTTAGTTCCCATAATAATAGTAGTAGTATAAACAACCCAATTTGCTCTAAGCGAATCCAACGCTTTTGCCGTTTCATTTTTTTAATAAACATATCTTGTGTGATTGTATTAT